>CAYMGZ010000324.1:0-3910 GCA_964390095.1 uncultured Lachnospiraceae bacterium
CATCCACATAGGTTTCCTCAACCGTGAACAGTTCCGGGCATAACAGGTAGGCAACCGCACAGCTGTCTTACATCTTAAGGCCGGTGTGAAATGTTCCGCCACGGTATTTTTTAAACAGGCAGTGCGCCATTTTCCCGACCTCGCCAAGCCCTAAAAGCTTTTCCGTGTCCTCCGGCATCACAAGCGCCTTCCAGCCCACATCCAGACCCGCCATCACAATTGGCACCCCAGAAGAAAATACCATCTTTGCCGCCTCCGGGTCGGTCGCGATATTAAACTCTGACATAACCCCTTTGTTTCCGCGTGTAGCGGAACCACCCATCAGGACAATCTCGCGGATTTTTTCTTTCACTTCCGGATAGACGGCAAACAGCAGGGCAATGTTGGTAAGCGGCGCGATCGGCATCAATGTGATTGGCTCCGCGCTCTCCATGATGGTGCGATACATCGCGTTCACCGCGTTCTCCTTTAACAAAAGCTCCTTCTTCGGCTCCGGGAAATCAAAGCCTTCCATCCCACTTGCCCCGTGTACGTTCGACGCGTCCACAAGCTCGCAGATCAGCGGTTTTGCCGCCCCTGCCGCCACCGGGACATCCTTGCCAAAAAACGCAAGCAGGCGCAGTGCATTGTTCGTCACCTTCTCCAAGGAAACATTCCCCGCCACCGTCGTGATCAGCTTCACCTCAAGCTCCTCCGAGAACAGGGCGATCGCAATCGCCAGCGCGTCGTCAATTCCCGGGTCCGTGTCAATGATGATTGGTCTTTTGCTCATAAGATTCCTCCTTTATTTTTACATAATGGTTTCGTGTTGGCATCCATTTTTCAACTGCCATAATTTTTTGGTTCTCTCATACTTGCGGCCATGCTGCGACCGCTTTTCGGAAACAGCGAATCCGCCCCCGGCACAAACAATCCGCAAAACCCCCGCGCGGAGCCAGCCATTGCATCCTACCGGCAAAATAAACCTCCAAACGGTTCATTTTCAAATCTGCGAACGGAACGGGCTCACACCCTAAAACCCTAAACAAGCCTTTCTGCCCGTTCCGTTTTCACACTTCGTCACGGTACGGGATTGCCTGCTGCGCCCCATACCGCATAATGGTCAGTGCCGCCGCCTTCGTCGCGTAACGCGCACTTTCCTCAAATTCCCTTTCCTCCGCCAGACATGCCGCCAGCACACCGATAAAAGTGTCACCTGCCGCCGTGGTATCCACTACTTCCACGCGCTCGGCCGGTACGCTGTGCAGGGATTCCCCGTCATTGAAAATGCTCCCTTTGCTGCCAAGCGTGATAATCACCTGCTTTGCCCCCATGCGCCGCATGCTCTCGATAGCCTGCCTACAGCTCTCCTCCTCCTGCGGCAGGATCCCTGTCTGGTATTTTGCCTCGGTCTGGTTGACAACCAAAAGGTCGATGAAAGGATAATATTTTTCCGGGATGATTTTTGCCGGGGCAGGGTTAAAAATGGTGTACATCCCAAGCTCCCTTGCGTACTCAAGGGATGCCAGCACGGTGTTTTGCTCACATTCATACTGCGTCATAAAAATATCCCCCGGCGAGGCGATGCGCGCCAGAACCTCCCTCACGTCCTTTGGCTTTAGTTCATGGTTGGTTCCCGGGCTTAGGATGATCCGGTTATCCCCCTCATGGCAGGTGATGATTGCCACCCCGGTCTGCCCGTCCTCACTTACTTTGACTTCCCCACAGTCCACCCGGTAGCCCTGCAGCACTTCAAGGAGCTTTTTCCCGAACACATCATCCCCCACGCAGGCGATCATTTTTGTGGGTGCACCAAATTTCGCTGCCGCCACGGCTTGGTTCCCTCCTTTGCCACCGGGGTTGGAGAGGAAATTATTTCCTTCCACCGTCTCCCCCTGCTGCGGCATGCGCTCGCAGCGGATGGTCAGATCCATGTTCAGACTCCCGAACACAATAACCTGTTTCATTTTTTCCTCCTATTTTAAGTTCCGCATATCCACTCCCAGTACCAATGACCGGGGAAAGAAATTTCCGTCCGCACGGCTCCCTGAAATTTCTTTCCGGCACTGTCCGTGGATATGCTGTTTTTAGTTCCTTAATTTTTGTTGATTAATTGGGTCATTCCGCTTCCTTGTCCGTCATATGGGCGGATGCGGAAGCCAAACTTTTCATAAAACCCCTCCTTTCCCGTCAAGGCCATCAAACCTACGTAAGCATTCGGGCATCCGGCTTGCCGGATGTAGCGCATCAACTCCTCCATGACTATGCGCCCAATCCCCTGATGTTGTCTGGATGGCTCCACAACCACATCCTTGATAAAAAATACGATCCTCCCGTCGCCGACCACCCTGCCAATCCCGACCGGAATCTGCCCCGCCGTCACAACAACGGAAAACAGGGTATGGGAAAGTGCCTCTTTGACATCTTCCTTCCCATAATGCTGCAGGAAAACCTTTTCCCGGAGGTTTTCATAGATTTCCGGGGTCAGGGCATTTTTTTCCACATGATACTCTTCCATCTTTCCTCTCATTCCGCCGCACAAACGGCATCCCATCAAAGCAAAATCATTGTTTTCTTTTGTGCCGGGAAACTTCCCCCATATACATGCCATCCCACAAACTCCCTTTCGGAAAGCAACTTTTTCTTTCTTTCAGTAATTTGCCGCAATTATGAAAAATAAATGCAAGGAATCGCAATGTATCTAAAAATCTTTTTGGTAAAACGTTTTATCATTTTAGTAAAAAGAAATGCCCTTTGTAGGACTGGTTTCTGTTGATAAAACGTTTTATCATTTAGCTTAATTGTATAATATCACGATTTTCCCACACTGTCAACTGGTTTTTCTTGTTTTTTTCAAATAATATCCACCAATTTTTCATACTGGTTTTTATGCAAATTGCACAATCAGGCTTTATTCCACCCGTTCTGCCGGAACTGCGACCTGTTCCGATATTTTCGTGAATACCGCCTCACGCTTCCGCGGGTGCAGGATGCCCCGGCAGGTCAGCCGGTGTTCCAAAAACAGGGAAGGGACAATATGTATCCACTATTTTACCTTTTTCTTTCACCAAAAATCTCCCTGTCACTTTTTGACCCGATACCAATAGGAATAAAGTTTTTTATATCCAAGTTTTGCATACAAATGATTTGCCGCCTGATTGCCCTCTACCACTTGGAGGTAAGCCGTATGTGCCCCCATCTTTTTCACCTCAAACAATAAAGATTCGCATAGCCGTCTGCCATACCCTTGCCTGCGGTATGTTTCGTCCACGACGACATGGGCTAACGCCATATATCCCTGCTCTATGACAGCGGATGCACATGCAATGCTTTTACCTTTTTCTACCATACGGCAATACAAAGTTTTGTTTTGTATCATATCCATCATTTGTTTTGCCGTTGTCTGTGTCCGAAGGTCCTGGCAATGTTCCAATGTAAAATACGCATGCAGCCATTCTTCGTCCGCATATCCTGTAATCAAACCATTTCCCGGCGCAAATTCCCTGTTTGCCAGATCCATGCACATGAAACTGGTCGGCGTGACCAGCTGATAACCACGGCTCTTAAGCAGGGAATCCATCGGTTCCTGGCTGTCAACCAGATCACTGCCATCCGTTACCTTAAATACAGGGGGAAGATGCCGTTTTCGATAATATTCTTCGCAAACTTCAATCTTGGTATTTAAATCAATGACCGACGGATATAGCATATTTACCGAATTTGCCCGGTTGGTATACCCGTTTGAAAACCTTAAAATCCAACCATCATAATATTGTGTCTGAAGGGATGGATGCGCGCGAAAGGATAACTCCTCGTAAAAACGTATCTGTTCGTTCATAAAATCACCTCACGGGTATTCCTAATCAATCCTTGCCAACGCACTCTGGCACCAGTTAAACAATACGGAAAAAGCCCTATCATAATCATGGAC
>CAYMGZ010000325.1:0-3905 GCA_964390095.1 uncultured Lachnospiraceae bacterium
AATTGATATTCCCATTAAAATCACCCAAGAGGACAAAAAAATCCGCTTTATCTTCCTGCAAGTGAATGTAACGGTCAACCGCCGTAACCTGCTCCTCCTGCCGCTTCACGGAATCCCACGCAAGATGCACATCCGTAACGGAAAACCGCAGCCCGTTTGCAAAAAACAGCACGTTGAGTGCATTGCCCTGCGCAAATTCCGGACTTGATCCACCTTCAAACGGATAGCGGGAAAGAATCGCCAACCCATCGTCCTCCCCCGGATATCCAAAAAAAGTATGATATGGAAACGCCGTGTCCGGACAAAGAAAATCCTTATAAAAACGCGCTGTAACCTCCTGCAGCCCAACCACATCCGCATGAACCGCATGAAGTTCCCGCAAAATCTGAGCAGCACGTTTTTCTTGTCCGGAATCATCATTCCAAATATTGTAGGTTGCAAACCTTATCGTGCATTCTGTTAAATTACTTTCCCCTGCTTCCATAATACCTCCATCCCCAGACCGCCAATAAAATCCAACTGCTTATCGCCTTTTGGTATATATCCCTACTTCATCTCCCGGATATACTTCACCTTCCGGAAAACCAGACAGACTACCACTCCTGCGATGCCAGCCACAAAAAACAAAAATGCCGCACCCGCGCCTTTTGTGCTGCCAAACAATGCCGTCAGAACACTGTCCTGCGGTACTGCTTCCATCAGCGGTTCAAAAACCTGATCCACCAAAAGCCCGCCGCACAGATACCCAAGCGGAATCGTGAAAAACTGCAAAGTATTCCTGACCGAGTACACACGCCCCTGCATGCCCATCGGGATTTTTGTGCGGAAAATCACATCCATGTTCGCGTTCATAAACGGGATGAACAGCCATCCGAGGATTGCACCGATACACCAGACCACAGGGCTTTTCCCGAACGCCAGCATAAAATTTTCCGTGCTCATTGAAAACAGCAGGCAGTTACAGATCACCCGCACCCTGCTTTTCGGCGCGGGAAGCAAAGTCACAATCACACTCCCCGCAAGCGTCGCAATACCAACGCAGGTATTGACCGCGCCAAGCGCCTGCTCGCCCTCCTTCGACAAAACCATCGCGGGCAGCGCCGCCTCGTAAACGGAAGCCACGAAATTGATCGCCGCCAAAAACAGCATCAGCCATAAAATCCCTTTGTTGGCTTTGAGATAATCAATCCCTTCCTTTGCCGTCTGCAAAATATTTTTCCGGTTTCTATTTCCTGCAAAATCCGGACAGTTCTTTTCCTTTTCCGAAAGTGTTTTTTCCTCCGCTTTTCCATCCGTAACATCATTTTCTCCCGCTGACCGCAAGGCTTCTACGGATTCCGCTTCCTTCCCTGCCGACAGCGGGGCGGATTCCGGGATCCGGATTAAAAACAGCAACGACAAAAACGCCGCCGAAAAAGTAAACAAATCAAACGCAATCACCGCCATAATCCCCGCAAACGCCACCACGGCCGTGGCGAGCACCGGGGTTAAGATCGTCACGAGGGAATTCGAAAACGAGCGCATCCCGCTTGTTTTCTGGTAATATTTTTCCGGCGTTAACAGTGTGACTGCCACATCCGAAGCCGGCTGCTGGATCGTATTCATCAACCCGTTTAGGGCATTTAAAATATACAAATGCCACACCTGAAGGCCATCCGTTTTCAGCAGCACAAACACCGCAACCGTACACAACGCCGCAAAGCTGTCGCACACCAGCATAATTATTTTTTTGTTCCACTTATCACTGACCGCCCCGGCAAAAATACTCAGTAAAATATACGGTGCATACGAACAGATTGTCAAAAGCGCTGTCGTCAGCGCCGAACCGCTCCCCTGATATACCCAAATCACGAGCGCAAAACCCGTCATCGCGCTGCCTAATGCGGAAAACGACTGGGTAAGCCAGAGAATTATAAATGGTTTCAATTCCTTTAATGTATTTTTCATAATGCCTTGCTCCTATCATTTCTTATAAAGCATTCCGATCCTGGCTCAAAAGAAACCTCCACCAGACACTTTAAGCTCCGCTGTTTTTGGTCTCTTTCCCATTCCGGATCGTTTAATACAACGCTGCCATAAAAAATCGCAAGGCCTGACGGAGATCAGCGTACCACGCAGTCCAAAACAACTTACATTCTTCTGCGCGCTGCACGCCCTTACCTACGCTTCATGCAATCCGTCATTCCTTGCATGAAGCTGCTGCAATGCAGAGTCTCATATGCTTTTCTCCTTTCCTTATTTCAATTCCATCCAAATTGCCTCATCATGGATCGACGCATCCTCCACCGCCTCATAAAAACGCCGTGATTCCGGATTTCCCGCCACAACAGCAATCAGCATCTCAACCCCCTGTTCCTTCAATCTCTTCCTAAGCTCTGCAAGGAGCGTCCGGGCAACTTTATGATGCCTTTCCTCCTTCAGCACGCAGATCCAGTCAAGATAAGCCGTCTGGCAACATGCATCACTCCGGCTGGCAATTAATGCTGCGTCGATCCGTCCAACTACCCGGTCATCCGCATAAGCCAGCAAAGAAAAAGTATTCAAAAATCTTGGATCATGAAAACTATCTTCCAAAAGTTCTTGGTATTTCTCCCCAGCCTCCATAAAAAAAATCCCCGGTTCCTGTCTGCGCAGCTCCGCCTCAAATTCCATTACATCATCAATTCTGTCTTTTGTAAACGATTCAATTGAAATCATACTGCAATTTCCTCTTTCTTTTCGGCGCATATATGTATCACCAACATCCCATCCTGCTCTGAAATATGCCCCGTAAGCGGCACAGTTTCCAGCCATTTCAAACAATCGCTGTCCGTATATACAAACGGCTTCGTATGGATCACCCCCGCTTCGTCCGCCGCACCGTTATTCTCAATAAAAAGCTTGCAGCTTTTTCCCGCACCGTCCTCCCCCTCCAAAATATACCGGGCGGACAGCGTAAATCCCTCTGCCCCGGTCTTCTGGCAGTCCACCGCCCCCGGCAGTATTTTTCCATTAAAATTTTCCCCTTGCGCATAACCGGAAAACAGTAACATTGTCGCACTGCCCGCCTGCCCCTGAACGGAAAATGCCTGCTCCACCCGGACAAATACCGTGATAACCTCCTGCATTTTTACCTCCCCGTAAAAATATCATTTTTTAAGCTTTTTTGGCGCACAAATTCCAATGTCATCTCCGCCACCCGGCGGTTTCCCTCCTCTGAAAAACCGTGCCCCTCGCTTTTAAAAATCTCCAGTCCCATATCCGGATATACCGTTTTTAAGCGCTCCATGTACTTAAGTGAAACAATCGGGTCATTCTCCCCGTACATCACCTGCACGCTGCGCTTGTACCCAATAATGTGCTGATAAACATCAAACCCCCGCAATGTCACGAAGAAATTCCTCCCAAGATTCATCCCCCATAACTCCTGCACACCTGGGATATCTTTTTCCTCTGGAAACCTTTTATTCCAATCATCGGCAATACACATGGCCGGGAACAAAAGGAGTAACCCCCTAACATCCTCGTTTGCCTCCGCCGCGGCAAGCGCAGAAACCAGCCCTCCCTGGCTGCCCCCAAACAAAAAGATATTGTCCGCATCCACCGCCCGGTTTTCCTTCATATACCGGAGCACACTGTGCAAGTCCTCCTTCTCCGTGAAAATGGTCATATCCGTTGTTGCCAGACTGCTCCTGGAATTCACCGAGCCGCCGCAGAAATCAAAGCAGAACGCCGCCACGCCGTTGTCCGCCAGATACTCTCCCAACTGCTCAAAATCCCTTCCCGAACCATTGTAGCCGTGACTGAAAATAACCGCCGGATACTTTCCTGTTTCCTCTGGCTCGATTAACACCCCATACAGTTCCCGCCCATGTTCAGGCAGCCTCACTTCTGATTTTTTCATTGAAAATACCTTCCTTTCCTTA
>CAYMGZ010000326.1:0-3904 GCA_964390095.1 uncultured Lachnospiraceae bacterium
TACCAAAAGATTTTCTCCATCCCATCCTGACGCAGCCGGCTTTCATACCCCATCCTCCGTATCTGCCCCAACGCGTTCCTGCAACCTTCCTCCAGATCCCCCCCATCCGGGTATTTTACCTCAACCCCAACCCAAACCCTATCTTCCTCGTACTTCACCAAGATATCGCTAAAGCCATCCCCGGGCTTCACATTGGACCTTACCCACCAGTCTTGTCTGTGGCTTAGCAGCCCAAGCAAGATCCCATGCTAGAAATTCTCTCTTTTCCCCTTGCGCACACTGGTATTCCGGATGCTGATTGTCTTCCGCAGTTAAGCATTAAACTTCTCCTCCACTGCCGCCGCATCCCTGCGCAGGAACGCATCACAGAATGCATCAAGCTGCCGTGTGTCCTTGCCCGCCTCCTCGCTAAACCACTCCATGATCTGGTCAATGAAAATCTGGCGGACTTCAAGGTTTGGGATGGACAGCCCATTCCCTCACACCATCTGCCCTGCAAATTTTTCAAAATACTCTTCCGCTTCCTTCTTTGTTACTCCCAGCCTCTTTTGCAGCCGGGCTAGGATTTCCGCCTGCGAAAGCCCGTCTTCCAAGCCTATGTCAATAATTTCCTCCGCACGTCCCTCCAGTACCCCTTCCTCCTTTAACTTTTCAAAAAACGTACACATCGCACTCACCCCTTCCTGACCCAACAGGCCACCATCAACCACCCGGTTTGCCACCCCGGCCGCCGTCAGAATCACCTCCCGGTTCACATTATGTTCCCCCGCATACTCAATCGCGCTCGCTTTCGTCTCATCCACAGGCTTCCCATGGTCAAGGAAAAGCCCAAGCAGGTGGAACAGGTCCACATTATCCATATTATGCAGTTCCAGGTCATTCTTACGCGCCTCCACCAACAACAGCCTATAGTCATTTACAAATGGCGCAACTTCCTTACCGACCTTTAACATACCGCGCAAACTCATCGCACCATCCCAAGGCCTCTCCCCATAATAGACCACCAGTGTTATAACCGAGACCAGCCTGTCCGCCCTTTTCAGGCCTGACAGGACTTCATCCACATCCATCCCCTTCTTCCCATCTTTGTTTTCCCGGTAGCCCCGCGCCTTATCGTCATACTGCTTTTTGTACGTTCCGTAATCATACCCCATGACCCGCAGCGGCATGGCATAATGCACATGCTCCTGGCCCTCGTTCCCAAGGAGCAAGAACTACCCTTCCACCACCACCTTACATTTCTTCCGGTTGCACGCAATCCCATACCAAAAGATTTTCTCCATCCCATCCTGACGCAGCCGGCTTTCATACCCCATCCGCCGGATCTGTTCCAACGCGTTCCTGCAACCTTCCTCCAGATCCCCCCCATCCGGGTATTTCACCTCAATCACAATCCCAGCCCCATCTTCCTCACACTCCACCAAGATATCGCTAAAGCCATCCCCGGACTCCACATTGGACCTTACCCACCAGTCTTGTCTGTGGCTTAGCAGCCCAAGCAGAATCCCATGGTAGAAATTCTCTTTTTTCCCCTTGCGCACACTGGTATCCCGGATGCTGATTGTCTTCCGCAGGTAAGCATTGAACTTCTCCTCCACTGCCGCCGCATCCCCGCGCAGGAACGCATCACAGAATGCGTCAAGCTGCCGTGTGTCCTTGCCCGCCTCCTCGCGAAACCACTCCAAGATCTGGTCAATGAAAATCTGGCGGACTTCAAGGTTTGGGATGGCCAGCTCAAAAATCCCCCCCTCCGCCTGGCCGCGCTGTGTTAAATATCCCGTCGTGAACAGCACGCTCCACAAGTTATCAATGTTTTTGTACAAATCCCCATAGGTCAGTTCCTGGTTCACTTTCTTGCGCACACTCCCACCGGCAACCAACTGCTCCAATTCCCGTTTGGTCCCTGTGGAAGCTTTTTGCAAAAATTCCCGGATGATCCCATTCCCGCTCGTATTTACCCAGAACGCATACGGGAAGGCATTGGGATTTGTGCACAGCAGATCAATATAGCTGATGACATCCCACGGGCAATACACATCCATCTCCCCAAAGCGATACCCATCATACCATGCCTTGACCAATTCATATTTCCCTTCAAGCCCATAATATTCCAACATTTTCCTGATATCCCCATCCGAAAAGCCAAACGGCTCCCCATTCAGGACATTGGCAACGGAAAAAACCTTCAAACTGTTTAAACCGGTGAAAATACTTTCCTTCGCAATCCGCAGGCATCCCGTAAGCACGGCAAAATACAGATCCGGGTTGGTTTTGAGCGCCTGCCCGAACAATGTTCGGACCAATGTTACCATTTCATTGTAATATCCGGCTTCCTGTGCCTTTTCCAGCGGCACATCATACTCATCGATGAGGAGGATCACCTGCCGGCCATAATGTTTATGCAAAAGTTCCGTAAGGGTTCGCAGGCTGCCAATCAACACTTCATCAGGCATGGGGAAATCCGGTTCGTCCGGCCTCCCGGCATTGACCAGCTTTTGGTAACGGGCTTTCTCCTGTGGCGTAAGCTGATCGCTTTCCAACAGTAACCCAAACTTTGCCGCCTCACGGCCAATTGTTGCACAAAGCAGACCGCGGGCGGTTTTATAGCAAGTGGCATCCACATCTTTCAAGCTAATCGAGACCACCGGGAATTTCCCCATATAATTTTTGCATATTTCTCTATCCTGTACAATCTGAAGTCCCCCAAAAAGCACCGGGTCACAGCCATATCCAAAAAAGTATCGAAGCATACTGATGTTCAGGGATTTTCCAAACCTCCTTGGCCGCGTGAAAAGGTTTACCTTCCCCCGCCTTTCCAGCAATTCCCTGATAAACCCTGTCTTATCAACATAATAATATCCCCCTGTCCGGATTTCCTTAAAATCTTCCACACCGACAGGTAGTCTTTTTATTCCTGCACGCAAGCCCTGCACACCTCCCCATCTTCTTTATGCCAAATTCTGGAGGGGCTTGGTTGCCCGAACCATTTCCCCCGCCCAGTGCCCTACTCCCGTCCAATGCCAAGAGGACAGCCCATCCCCTCACACCATCTGCCCTGCAAATTTTTCAAAATACTCTTCCGCTTCCTTCTTTGTTACTCCCAGCCTCTTTTGCAGCCGGGCTAGGATTTCCGCCTGCGAAAGCCCGTCTTCCAAGCCCATGTCAATAATTTCCTCCGCACGTCCTTCCAGCCGTCCTTCCGCACGTCCCTCCAGTACCCCTTCCTCCTTTAACTTTTCAAAAAACGTACACATCGCACTCACCCCTTCCTGACCCAACAGGCCACCATCAACCACCCGGTTTGCCACCCCGGCCGCCGTCAGAATCACCTCCCGGTTCACATTATGTTCCCCCGCATACTCAATCGCGCTCGCTTTCGTCTCATCCACAGGCTTCCCATGGTCAAGGAAAAGCCCAAGCAGGTGGAACAGGTCCACATTATCCATATTATGCAGTTCCAGGTCATTCTTACGCGCCTCCACCAACAACAGCCTATAGTCATTTACAAATGGCGCAACTTCCTTACCGACCTTTAACATACCGCGCAAACTCATCGCACCATCCCAAGGCCTCTCCCCATAATAGACCACCAGTGTTATAACCGAGACCAGCCTGTCCGCCCTTTTCAGGCCTGACAGGACTTCATCCACATCCATCCCCTTCTTCCCATCTTTGTTTTCCCGGTAGCCCCGCGCCTTATCGTCATACTGCTTTTTGTACGTTCCGTAATCATACCCCATGACCCGCAGCGGCATGGCATAATGCACATGCTCCTGGCCCTCGTTCCCAAGGAGCAAGAACTACCCTTCCACCACCACCTTACATTTCTTCCGGTTGCACGCAATCCCATACCAAAAGATTTTCTCCATCCCATCCTGACGCAGCCGGCTTTCATACCCCATCC
>CAYMGZ010000327.1:0-3895 GCA_964390095.1 uncultured Lachnospiraceae bacterium
AATAATGTCAAGCAATACTGATATGATAATTTATAGTGTACAATTCTGGCAGGGCAATTTCGATATTGACCGATGCCGTGCTTCTGCCGAGTCCGGTTACGCACCGGCACAGTATGAAATCGGACAGTGCTACAAGCGCGGATGGTATGTAAAGAAGGATTTTGCGGTTGCCGTGGAATGGTTCAGGAAGGCGGTGGCACAGGGCAATGCGGCGGCGCAGCGCAGCCTTGGTTATTGCTACGAAAATGGCGAGGGTGTGCCGCAGGATTGGGAAAAGGCGCTTTACTGGTATGAGAAGGGTGCAAATGGCGGCGATGTGGATGCGCAGCAGAATGTGGGGAACCTTTACTTATATCATCCGGAAACCATAAAGCCCGATTATGACAAGGCGGCTTATTGGTATCAGAAGGCGGCAGCCAGGGGGTATTCCGGTGCACAGGTCAATCTTGGCTATTGTTATGAGGAAGGGTACGGCGTGCCGCAGGACTGGGAAAAGGCGGCTTATTGGTATCTGAGGGCGGCAGAGCAGGGGGATGATGCGGGGCAGGACAACATAGGGCAGTGCTACAGACAGGGCCAGGGTGTGGAAAAAGACCCCCAAAAGGCAATTTACTGGTACAAAAAGGCGATCGCGCAGGGTAATATGAGTGCCATGAATAATCTTGGGGTTTTGTATGCGACAGGCGATGGCGTGGAAAAAGATATGGAAAAAGCCGTCGAATGTTACCTCAAAGCCGCCAAGGAAGGGAATGCCACCGCGCAAAGCAACCTTGGGAGCTGCTATGAGGAGGGGAGCGGCATAGGCCAGGACAATGCGCAGGCCGTCTACTGGTATAAAAAAGCGGCAGATCAGGGGAATGCCTCTGCGAAGTCCAGCCTTGCATGCTGTTATAAAAATGGGACCGGTGTGGGACAGAACCATAAAAAGGCTTTGGAATTGTTCATGGAACTTGCAAAAAAAGGCGATGCGGATGCACAGTTCCAAGTGGGGGTTTATTATTATGGGCTGAACGGGGACACAGGCATACCAAAGGATGATGCGCAGGCGGCTTATTGGTATGAGAAAGCCGCCGAAGGGGGGAATGCCGTTGCACAGTTTAACCTTGGCTGCCTTTATGGGTCGGGCGAGGGTGTAAACCAGGACCATAAGCATGCTGTCTACTGGTATGAAAAAGCGGTAGCACAGGGATATGCCCCTGCGCAGTATAACCTTGGGGTTTGCTATGAGCAGGGGGAAGGGGTAGATAAGGATTGTGGGAAAGCGGTTTCTTTGTACCGCGAAGCGGCAAAACAGGGGGACGTGGACGCGCAGTGCGCGCTCGGCAACTGTTACCGGGACGGGGATGGTGTAAAAGAAGATCCGGAACAGGCCGCCTTCTGGTACGCCAAAGCGGCGGAAGGCGGGATGGCGTGGGCGCAGTATAAGCTTGGCAATTGCTACCGGGATGGGGATGGCGTGCAGGAGGATATGGAGCAGGCGGTGTTCTGGTATGCCAAGGCAGTGGAGCAGGGGTTGGCAAAGGCGCAGTATGCCCTTGCGGAATGCTATGACAATGGCACAGGGGTGGAGGAAGATGAGGAAAAAGCCTTTGAATTGTACGAAAAGGCGGCAGAACAGGGGCATGCTTACGCACAGAATGAACTGGGGAACTGTTATTGGCTGGGCAAAGGGGTAGGGCAGGACTACCGGAAGGCGGCCATATGGTATGAGAAGGCAGCAATGCAGGATGACGAGGAGGCGCAGAGCCATCTTGCCTATGCCTATGAGAAGGGCAAGGGCGTGGGGCAGGATGATGGGAAGGCATTTTATTGGGTCGGGAAGTCCGCAAAAGGGGGGTATGCGCCCGCGCAATACTACATGGGGTATTGCTATGCCTGCGGGAAATATGTGGCAAAGGATGAAAGGCAGGCAGCGGCATGGTTTGAAGAGGCGGCAAAGCAGGGACATGCCCCATCGCAGTACCGGCTTGGGAATTGTTACCGGGATGGCGCGGGGGTCAAACAGGACATGGAGATGGCGCTTGTGTGGTACCGTAAGGCGGCAGGGCAGGGAGACAAGAATGCGCAGGCGGTACTTGACCATTATGATGCAGGCAACGGGGGCGGAGAACAGAATCCGGAGGGGAATGCCGGACAGTGTGAAGAAAGGAGTGCCGGACAATATGAGGAGGCGGCAAGACGGGGGGATGCCAATGCACAGTTTTCCCTTGGCTGCTGTTATTCGAATGGCCAAGGGGTGGAGCAGGATGATGAGCAGGCGGCCGTGTGGTTTACGAAGGCAGCAGGGCAGGGCCATGTGGGCGCGCAGTACGTCCTTGCGTACTGTTACCAGACCGGGCAGGGCGTAGAGCAGAATGCCCGCAGGGCGGTTCTCTGGTACCGTAAGGCGGCAGACCAGGGATATGCGCTTGCCTGGGGCGGTCTTGGGCAATGCTATGCGACCGGGCAGGGCGTGCCGCAGGATTTTGCAAAGGCCGCCGAATTGTACCAAAAGGCAGCAGAGCAAGGCGATGAGGAGGCGCAGTATAACCTTGCGGTTTGCTACATAAACGGGCAGGGCGTGCCGCAGGACATCCACGTGGCGGTTTTATGGCTTAAGGAGGCAGCAAAACGGGGGAATGAGAACGCGGCGGCTTTGCTGGAACGGCTCGGGGATCAATAAAGAAACGGTGTTTAGCGTTTCCATTTTTCCTGCTTATGGCCGGCCTGTTCCAGGCGGCTGCGCAGTGCCTCAAGGAAGTCGAGGAATGCTTCCCGTTCCTGCGGTTGGACGGTGTCCGGGATTCCGTAGGCGGTCTTGCTGCCAGTGTCACCGATGTCTAGGATCTCGCCGTAAGAGCCGTAGCCCTTGCGGTATTGCAGACATGCCTGCGTGTATTTTGGGTTGTAGGATATGTTTACCACTTCGTCCATATCGAGGAAGACACCTTCGCTGTGCTGTATCAGGCCGCGGTCAACCTGTACCAGCGCGATCTGGTTATCGTTTGCGCGGTAGCCGAGGATGTAATGGTAGAAGGTGGTGGTGTTCGTGTCAAATACAAAGCCGCGCTCAAATTTTGAAGTAGTCTGGGTGGCGTGCAGGATTTCATAGCTGCCGCCCTCCGGAATGGCTTCGTTGAACATTTCACGCATACGTGATTTCTTTTTTGCGCATTCGGCCGTGTCGTAAATGAGTTCCTTTGGCTTCTTGGAAAATAATCCCATATTTGCATACCTCCTAAATTTTTTGATAAATCATATATCGTGTGGAATAAAATTTGCTTTTACAAGGATACGGAAGTTCCCGTCGATGATCCATTCATGGATCCCCGTATCACCTGTATAAAATGCAAACCCCGCATCTACGGGCAGCCGGAAAAATGCGCGGTAGAGCTGGTTGATCATACCGCCATGGGTAACGATGGCCAGTGTGTGGTCCGCCTCGTTTTCCGAGATGATCTTTGATAACATATACTCGGCCCGGTATCGGAATTCAAGCATGCTTTCCTGCTCGTAAACGGCAAGATGCAATGGCGTTTTGACTTTCGGGTATTTTTCTGCGGCAACATCATGTCTTAATCCCGCGAGCAGGCCGTTGTTAAATTCCATTAAATGCTCATCGGGTATCAGGGGGGAACCGGTATGGGAAGCCAGATGATGCGCTGTCTGCGCCGCCCTTTTCAGGGTGCTGTGGTAAATTTTATTTATTTTGTAGTTACCTCCTATGTATTTGCCCATGGCTTCTGCCTGCTGATGGCCGCGCTCCGTCAGTCCGAAATCGGCCCTGCCCTCGTGGACATCGAGAATATCCGCTTCACTTTCGCCGTGTCTTATCACGAACAATTTCATAACAGTGCCTCCTTTTACAAAATGAATTATTCTATTTTCATATTATAATATTCTTCCCCATCTTCCT
>CAYMGZ010000328.1:0-3894 GCA_964390095.1 uncultured Lachnospiraceae bacterium
CAATCGTCCTGTAGTTTACATTGGAAATCTTGCAGCCTTCTTTTCTTCCGCTCTCATGGATGACTTTGTTGTTGCCGATGTAGATCGCCACATGGTCAACCCCGCTGCGGGAACCGTAAAATACAAGATCACCCGGCTTTGCATTGGAAAGCGATACGGTCTTGCCGACGGAGGATGCCGCCATATCGTAGGAAGTCCGCGGCATCTTCTTTGTGCTGATGCCACACGCGCGGTATACGGCAAGGCAGAAACCGGAACAGTCCGCACCCTTGGTAAGGCTTGTGCCACCCCATACATACCGCAGGCCAATATGCTTTTTCGCCTCCGAGACAACTTTCTGGCGGATCGAGGAAACCGAAGCATCGATCGGGTCAATCTTTACCGCCGTCTTCCAGTTATATCCGACACTGACAAACTCACTGCTGATGTAGCCGTAGGAATCGCCTTCCGACTCCCGCATATCGGAACTGTCCACGATGACCTTGACCCACATCAAAGCTTTCTCGTCGTTCTTGTTCAGGATCGCTTCCTCCACGACCTCAAGCTGCTCCCCGCGGCTCACCTCCATAATGATCGTCTCATCGCTTGCGGTGGATGGTTCCGTGCGGACATTGACCGAACCCGCCGTGACCGTCGCGGTCAGCGTCACAAGTTCACTTGCTTTTTGGTAACCTTCCTCCCCCATGAACAGGTAGTCCGTTTTAATATACCCGGTCACACTGCCCGACTTAATATGCGCCCACCCGTCTTTCTCATCCAGGACGATACAGTACGCATTGCGCGGGAAAATACCAATGATGTTATAATTCGTTCCCGCCCCCTCGCGGATGTTGCACGAATCAGCCACATTTGCAATCGCCACATTTTCCGGGATTGTGACTTTGTCGGAAAGCAGCGTTGCCGTTCCCTCCTCCTCATCCCCTTCCTCCTTTGTTGTGAGGTAGTTTTCATAAAGATATGAAAAACCGCCAAGCGCACTTGAATCGGTATCCGCCAACGCAAAGGTGAGCGGTGTGGATGAAAGCACCGTAACCGTCACAGCAGCCAAGGCTGCTTTTTTCACAATCCCTTTCATGAGTTCCTCCATAAAATATGAAATCAATATTTCAAATTGTTACAAACTTGTTAACTATTTATTACGGAGATATTATATCAATTTTTCAGAAATTTGTCAATATTTAAAATAAAATTTTCTTAATAGTTTGATTTACATGCTTAGACCGAATATTAGTAAATGAAGCAGGACTTTTTATTTCCGCCAAATACCAAAAGGATGCTGCACGTTCCTTCGCCCATGCGGCATCCTTTTGGTATTTCTTATTTACTTTGCCGGGATTACAATTTCCTGGTTCCCGTAAATCTGTGTTACTTTCTCGATGCGGTCGCTTCGGATGTGGCAGGTTTCTCTGCCTTGCCCTGGAATTTTGTTACGCCAGCTTTTGTAATTGCTCATCATGCTCATCAAGTTTCAAGCTATGCTTCCGGACAACATCCTTTAACAGCCCAACATCAACATACGCCCCTTCCATCTTGTCCGCGGCATCCTGGTAACGCTCAAACGTGGATAAGTACACCCCTTCGATATTCTGCAGGCGCGGCATAATGACATTTTCCTGATATACTTTCAAATTCTGGATGTCCCCCTTCATATCCCGGATTTCCACCTTCATATCCTGGATTTCTACCTTCAAATCCTGAATTTTTCCCATAAGCCGCTTTTCCTGCGCGGAAAGTTTTGCATCCACCTGCTTCCCAAACGCGGAAAGCTTCACATCCATCACATTGGATATTGCAAGTAAGAGTTCTTCATCAACCATGGTAATCCCCCCTTTTTCCTCCATCATAACATAATCTGTTCCAAAAGTCCACCTGTTTTTTTTCGTGGGGGGGATACCCTATAAAACTACAATCAAACTTTGAAAAGGTCGATCATGTTATTTAGGGTCGTTGCCTGCGCGGAAAGCTGTTCGCTGGACGCTGCGCTCTCCTGCGCCATCGCAGAATTATCGGTCACGACACCGGCAATCTGCTCAATCCCTTTTTCCACTTCGTTCAAGCTGTTCATTTCATTGTGGGCAGCGGAGGAAAGTTCCCCCATCATGCCTGCCAGTCCAACCACGCCTTCCACGGACTCGACAAGGCGGCCTGCAGCCTGCCCTACAAGTTCCATCCCATGTTTTACCGCATTGACGGAATTCTGGATCAGTTCGGTCGATTTTTGTACGGCGGAAGCACTTTCCCTCGAAAGGTTGCCAACTTCCCCTGCCACAACCGCAAAACCCTTGCCCATTTCACCGGCACGGGCAGCCTCGATGGATGCATTTAAGGAAAGCAGGCTCGTCTGGTCCGCAATCTCCTCGATATTCGCGATGATTGCGCGGATGGCATTGGAACAGTTGTTGATTTCCTCCATTGCGCTGACCAGCTGGCGCATCTCCTCGTTGCTCATCTCGATTTTCTGTTTTACAAGGTTTGCATTTTCGACCGCTTCCTTGGAATAATCCGCGTTCCGGCGTACCTGGCCGGAAATATCGCCGACAGTCGCAAGCAGCTCATCCACCGCCGCCGCCTGGTTGGTCGCGCCCTCCGCCAAAGCCTGTGCCGCCTGTGAGATCTGGCCGGCACCGCCATTTACCTGGTCCGCCGATGCGCGGATCCCTTTGATGGTCTCGGTCAGGGTGTCCGCAATGTGCAAAAGCGCCTTCTTGATCTTGCTGAATTCCCCGGCATAATCCTGCTCCAGCGTAAACTGCAGGTTGCCCTTGGCGATCTCATCCAGAACAAGCGCAATCTCGTCGATGTACTTGATATAATCTTTCAGGCGCACGACCGTTTTGTGGATTGCGCTTGCGACCGCGCCGATCTCGTCATTGGATTCTATGTTGATCTCCACATCCAGTTCCCCGCGCGCAAGCTGTTCCGCCACCTCGTGGAGCTTATGGATCGGCTGCACGATGCCCTGCGCAATCTTGGAAATAATGACACACAGCACGGTGATGATGGCGGCAAACAGGATAAAAATCGTCGCGACAACCTTGAAAAAATTGGAATAGTATTCAGAACCTGGCATACCGCTTAACACAACCCAGCCGTTTGAGGCAACCTGGCTCATATAGCCGTGGTTTTGATGCCCGCCATAACGGTATGTATAGTCGCCAAAGTTCCTGTCGGAAAGAGCCGCCTTCATACTGGAAGCGATCTCAATGTCCTGAAATGAAGTCTGGTTCTGCCCGGGATCCGGTGAATACATGATAGTGCCACCATAAGTAACAAGAAAGAAATAGCCTGTCTTCCCAAGGCTATGCTCCTCCATCATATCCGTGACTGCTGCGAGGGAAAGATCAAGGGCAGCAACACCAACCATCTCCCCGGATGCGTTGTAGATTGGGGTAACGATACTTGAGATGACGTTGCCGTCCGAACTGTTGATGTACGGCTCCGACACGACGGTATTGCCATATGCAGTCATCTCCTTGTACCAACTGCGCTCCGTGATAATCCAATTCCCAAGCTCACTGACATAGCCCGTGTCCTCCATGAACTGGCTGGAATCAAAATCAGCTACCCAGACTGCCGTGACGTTCTTGGAATCCGTCTTATGCATGTTTTTTAAAGTTGCCATGATGGCATCGTATTTTTCTGCCTTTGCAACCTCCTGCCCCGGTTGGACCGTCTCGCAAAAATCAATGACTTCCTGGTTCGCGGCAAGCTGTGTCGTGATCTCCATATATTTTGTGAAATATTCGCTGATTTGGTACGAGGCGTTTAGGGAACTGTTTTTGATATTTTCATTCTGCAGCTGTGTGATTTCCTTGACGGTGATCACCGTAATCAGGACCGCCGCAAGCACAAGCCCTATGATCATCGGGGCAATTGTACGGAATAAAAGTTTTT
>CAYMGZ010000329.1:0-3889 GCA_964390095.1 uncultured Lachnospiraceae bacterium
CCAAAAAACAAAACCGACCACGCGATTATTATAGAATTCAAAGTCCTCGATGCACAGGACGGGGAAAAAACATTGCAGGATACCGTAAAATCCGCATGAAACAGATTGAGGAAAAGGACTATGCCGCTAGCCTTGCAGCCGAGGTAATCCCCGTTAGCCGGATCAAAAAATACGGGTTTGCCTTTCAAGGAACGGCCGTTTTGATTGGGTAAAAAAACTACAACGCCAAAAAACGGACAGATTTCCACACCTTCCTGTGGAAATCTGTCCGTTTTCCCTTGGCACCGCAGGCAAGGCAATCCCCACCTGCCCCCTTCTTCACCCTACCAGTGCGCAAAGCATCCTCACACAAGCCTCCTCCCCCAGCTTCCCGCTATCAAGCACCAACTCATAATTCTTAAAATCATCCCATTTCTTCACCGTGTTCGCATAATAATAATTTGCCCGTTTCTTATCAAACTTTTTCCGGACGGATTCCACTTTCCCCGCGTCGATCCCATACTCCTGCTCAATGCGCTGCCTTCTTGCCCCCTCATCACTGCACCGGATAAATACCCTTACCACACCCTCATAATCCTTTAACGCCTCCGCGGCGCAATGCCCCAAAAACACCGCAGGCCCTTTTGCGGCAAGCTGCTTGATCACCGCCTGTTCCTTTACATAAATATGCCCGTCATTGGTCAGCATATCCCCCTTGCCCGCGGCGGTCTGCGCCAGCATATAGACCGAATACAGAAAACTATTCGTCACCGTCTCCTCGTACCGCTCGATCTGCTCCACGGAAATATTCAATTCCCGCGACACTTCCTCAAGGATCTCCCGCCCGTAGCAGGCAATCCCCGCCTCTTTCGCAAACGCCCGCGCAATCGCCGTCCCGCCGCTGCCATACTCCCGCTCAATCGCAATATACCTGCATTTCATGCTATCTCTCCTCTCTGCGCACAAAACCATCCTTTTGATATGAAAGCCGAAGGCTGAATTATTAAACTCACCCCCATTACTGTTACCCCCCCTTCCAAACATACCGGATCACTCCGCCCCGGCACAAACAATCCATGAAACCCCGCGCGGAGCCAGTCCTTGCATCCTACCAGAAGTTTTGAAAATGAACCCCCACACGGGTTCATTTTCAAAACTTCCATGTGAATGAACTTACCATCAAAAAACTGCTTCAAGCTCGAAGTTCATTCACATTGCGGCCTCAAACTGGCTATTGTAAAGCTCCGCATAAAAACCGCCCTGGTCCAGCAGTTCCTCATGCGTGCCGCTCTCGATGATATCCCCATCCTTTAACACAAGGATCAAATCCGCATTCTTAATTGTGGACAGCCGGTGCGCAATCACAAAGGACGTGCGTCCTTCCATCAGCCGGTCCATCGCCGTCTGGATCTGCTGCTCCGTCCGGGTATCCACCGAGGAAGTTGCCTCATCCAAAATCAGCATCGGCTTATTGGCGATCATGGCGCGTGCGATGGTCAGCTGCTGCTTCTGCCCCTGCGAAAGATTGACCTGGTCATTTAATACCGTATCATAACCCTGCGGCAGCGTGCGGATAAAATGGTCAAGCCCGACCGCCCTGCAGGCCTCCTTCACTTTCTCCTCGTTCACTTCCTCATTGTTGTAGACAAGGTTCTCCCGCACCGTTCCCTCAAACAGCCAAGTATCCTGCAATACCATACAGAACAGTGAATGCACCGCCTCGCGCGTCATTTGGCCCGTCGGCGTACCGTCAATTAGTATCTTCCCTCCCTGGATTTCATGGAAGCGCATCAAAAGGTTCACCAGCGTTGTTTTCCCTGCACCCGTAGGCCCAACAATGGCAATTTTCTGCCCGGCCGCAGCCTTCGCCGAAAAATCATGGATGACGACCGCATCCGAATCCTCATAGCCAAAACGGACATGCTCAAATTCCACATCACCCTTCACATCATCAAGCGCATGGATTTTATCCGTTTCCGCCTCCATCTCCTCCGCCTCCAGAAACTCAAACACACGTTCCCCGGCCGCCCCGGCGGATTGTAACGACTGCACCGCCTGCGCGATCTGCGACAGCGGCTGTGTAAAATAACGGACATACATCATGAACGCCACAATCACACCAAAGCTGATTTTCCCATCCAGAGCCATCGCACCGCCCACGACACAGACCGCGACATAACCGAAGTTCCCGATAAATCCCATGATCGGCATCATCAGGCCCGACAGGCACTGTGCCCTAAAACCGCTCTCGCAAAGATTGTCATTCATGTGGTCAAAAACCCTCTGTGCCTCCTCCTCGCCATTATAGGCCTTCACCACCGTATGCCCGGAATAAATTTCCTCGATATGGCCGTTGATCTCGCCGAGATGCTTTTGCTGGCGCGCGAAATATTTCTGGCTCTTGCCCATGATCGAAAACATCAGGACAAAACCAAGAATGCTTGCCACCGCTGCGGTCAGGGTCATCCACCCGTTGGTTTTTAACATCATGATGAAACTGCCGGCAAACAGGATCACGGCGGAAACCATATTCCCGATGCTGTGGTTTAAGGACTGCCCGATCGTATCCACATCGTTTGTCACGCGGGAGAGCACATCCCCGGTTGTCGTGCGGTTGTAAAACCACATCGGCAGGCGGTTGATCTTCCCGGAAATATCCGACCGCATCGCCTTGGAAACGCGCTGCGTCACCGTGGACATGATCCACCCCTGGACGGCCGATAACAGATAGCTTAGCAAATAAAACGTAACCAGCGTCAGTCCGATCGTAAGCACTTTGTCCATATCAATCGAGGTGGAAGGCGGTTTTATACCCTCCGTGATGGTATCCGTCAATTCCGAAAGCTTATCCGGCCCAATCAGCGTCAGCACCGTCCCGATGGCGGAACATACGATCGCAACCACAAAAAACACGAAATATTTCCGGCAATAACCAAGCAGTTTTTTCCATATGCCGACAAAATCCTTTGCCTTTTCCCCACCGCCATGCCGCCCGTGGGGGCCGCCCGGCATCCCGGCGCGCCGTTCCGGATTCTTAAATTCTTTTTCTCCCATTATGCCAACTCCTCCTTTGAAAGCTGCGAAAGCGCAATCTGCTGATAAACTTCACAATTCTGCATCAATTCCCTGTGTTTTCCCATCCCCGCGATCCGCCCCTCTTCCAAAACAATGATCTTATCCGCGTCGCGGATGGTTCCGATCCGCTGCGCCACAATGATGCGGGTCGCATCCTTACATTTTTTATCCAGCGCCCCACGCAAAATGCGGTCCGTCTTGTAATCAAGCGCGGAAAACGAATCGTCAAAAATAAAAATCTCCGGCTTCCTCGCCACGGCGCGGGCAATGGAGATCCTCTGTTTCTGCCCGCCGGAAAAGTTTGCACCGCCCTGCGCCACATAGCCGTCGTAAGTTCCGTCAAGCTGTTTTACAAATTCTTCCGCCTGCGCGGCCGCAACCGCCCCCTCTACTTCTTCCTGTGTTGCCGCAGCCCGCCCGTTGTCGCCGTAAGCCACATTGGAGCGGATCGTCCCGGTAAACAATGTAGCTTTCTGCGATACATAACCGATTTTTGCGCGCAGGGCTTTCTGCGTGTACTCGCGCACATTCACACCATCCACCAGGACTTCCCCCTCGCTCGCATCGTAAAAACGCGGGATCAGGTTGATCACCGTGCTCTTGCCGCAGCCCGTGGAGCCGATCAGTGCAACGGTCTCCCCCTTCTTTGCGGTAAAACTGATATTCTGCAATACATCCCCGTCCGCATCCGGATAGCGGAACGAAACATTCCGAAATTCCACTTCCCCTCTGCTCCCGGCATTTCCTTCCTCCCGCTTGCCGTCCACGATGGTGGGCGCGGTATCAAGCACCTCCATAATGCGGTTCGCGGATACCGAAGCGCGGGGCAGGATCA
>CAYMGZ010000330.1:0-3872 GCA_964390095.1 uncultured Lachnospiraceae bacterium
TCACCTATGGGGATATCCATGAGTCGCAGGATAATTTGTGGAATTTCCTGTTTTTTACCGGGTATTTGAAAAAAGTTGCGGAGCGATTTGAAGGTGATTATATCTATTTACAAATGGCAATCCCGAACCGGGAAATACGCTACATTTACCGGGATACCATCCTCTCATGGTTTGACAAAAGAATTCAGACCCTCGACCTCTCCATCCTGCTGCGCGCGGTGGAAACGGGCGACTGCGCCGCGATTGGGGAATTTGTTTCCGAACAGTTACAGGATTCCATCAGTTTTTATGATTATGCGGAAAATTATTATCACGGCTTTTTGCTTGGGCTTTTAAAAGGGACCAAAAAATACCGTCTGCTCTCAAACCGCGAGAGCGGTAACGGCAGACCGGATATCGTGATGCAGGCGGCTTCCGTGCGCGGCAAGGCATTTATTTTTGAACTTAAGGTAGCGAAAGAATTCCGTCAGATGGAGAAGTGCTGCAAGGAAGCCCTGGAGCAGGCCGCACGGGAAAATTACCGGGCAGAGCTGGAACAAATCGGATACTCGGATATCACGGTTTATGGTGTTTGTTTTTACCGGAAGGAATGTATGGTGGAGAAAGCCTGACGGAAAACGCATCCGATAACTGGATCATTAGAAAATATGATAAGACGTAAATGGCCATGTATTTCAAAGCGGATCATAAAAAAGAAAGGAAAAAAATCATGTATTTCAAAATGGACGGTTTAAATTACCGCATCACAAACAGCGATGTGAGTATGAAGTACTGTGACAATAAAATCCGCATCTACATCGAAATCGAGGCGGAAGTGACGGATGAGACGGACGATTTCGATATGCGCAAAATCTGCCTTTACCATCACAATGGTTTTTCCACGGATGCGCAAAATCCATCGGAACTGGCCGGAAAAAAATTTGTCTGGGATTGCGAGGAAAACGAGGAAGGCGATGACGCAGGCTATGTTTATGTCGGTTATCATGACCCGGTGTCCGAAGGAACCATCGAAGTGATTGCCGTCACGGCGGAGGAAATCACCATGCGCTGGCACGGGGTTGGCTGCGGGCTTGCCTTTGACACGGAATTTACGGCAAAGCTCCCGAAGGAGCATATTTATACCATCAACGCCCTGGAAAGCCTTTTGCTGCCGATGGGGGAGGACTGCACACTCGAATTGCTGAATTTCCCGGAGTACGAAACACACCGGGAGGCGGTGTGCAAAAGCCGGAAATGGGAAACCTTCAACGCGGTTTTAAAATTTAAGGTGACATATCAGGGAGAGGACTATTTGGGGGAAGTAATATATACAAACGGGAAAATAAATTTTGAGACGCATTTTGACCCGGCCTGCCCGCTTGACGTGCAGAGCACAGGCAGCGGATGGGATCCGGTCTTTGGGCATATTGATTTTTCATTTGTCATCCGAAACCGCAAGTAAGCCAAAAAGGAATTATAATTTTGCGCGGACGTTTTTAGGGAAATGGTTGCTTGGAACAAGGAGGGAAAACCATGCAGGAAAGTATCAAACCACCGGTGGAAGTCCGGTACAAGGAAGAACTTGAGGTGCTCCGGAACACGGATACCGGGCGCAGACCGGAGAATTGGCGCATGTCGCCGATGGCGGTGCGCACTTTTATTCTGGGCAGCGCCCAGCCGGTACAGTACGAGGGCAAGGAGTACCATATTGAAAAAAAATATTTTGGCAACAATGCATTGGTCGAGCGCTGCATCGTCACCCTTGCCGGCAACCGCGGGCTGATGTTAGTCGGGGAGCCGGGAACGGCAAAGACCATGCTCTCGGAACTCCTTTCCGCCGCAATCAGCGGGGTCAGCACGAACACCATCCAAGGAACGGCGGGAACGACCGAGGACATGATCAAATATTCGTGGAATTATGCGCTTTTGCTGGCAAAAGGGCCAAGCCGCGAAGCGTTGGTGCCTGCCCCGCTCTACGTCGGGATGGAAAAAGGGATCCTGACGCGTTTTGAGGAAATCACAAGAACACCGGCGGAAATCCAGGACAGCCTGATCAGCGTGCTCAGCGATAAGGTGCTGAATGTGCCGGAACTTGGCGATGACGGATTTTTATTCGCACGCCCGGGATTTAACGTGATCGGAACCGCAAACACAAGGGATAAGGGTGTCAATGAGATGAGCAGCGCATTAAAACGGCGTTTTAATTTCGAGACAGTTATGCCGGTGCGCGAAGTTTCGTTGGAAAAACAGATCATATTGAACGAAGTCACAAAACTTGCCGGGGAAGGCGGCGTAAAGATGGAGCCAAGCGAAGATGTGGCGGAACTGCTCGCATCCACCTATCATGAACTGCGCGAGGGCATCTCCTCCTACGGGCACCGGATTGACAAGCCTGCGGCAGTGATGAGCACGGCGGAGGCGGTTTCGGTCTATTACCAGACAATGCTGACCGGATATTATTACGGGGATGGGCACATGGATGTGGATTGCCTTGTCCAGAATCTGGTCGGTGCGATTTCCAAGGAAAACAAAGATGACCTTGATAAGGTGAAGGGATATTTTAATACGGTCATCCGGGATAAAAGCAACAAAGAAGGCGGATTGTGGAAACAGTATTATGAGGCGCGCAAGTGGCTGAAATGATAACAACCTTCCCGGCCCCGTCCGGACGCAAACGTTGGAATTGACGGATCATATATTATAAGTACCAAATATAAGGCAAAAGGCAGCGAAAGTAAGGCATCGGGAGATACAGGCATAGCGTGCGGATTTGCCGATATCCTGCAAGGAGGAATTTATGTCGGATTTACTGGAATATTTAAATGAAAGGCAACGGGAAGCCGTGTTGGAAACAGAAGGATATGTCCGGGTGATTGCGGGGGCAGGCAGTGGGAAAACAAAACTGCTTGTAAGCCGTTATGCTTATCTGGTGCAGGATTACGGCATCGATTCTTCCAATATTCTATGCGTGACCTTTACAAATAAGGCTGCCGGGGAAATGAAGAAAAGAATCCGGGCGTTGATCGGCGACCAGAATGACACAAGCCTGATCTGTACATACCATGGATTTTGCAACCGCCTGCTCCGCGAAAACCCGGAAAAACTATTTTTAGATAAACAGTTCCAGATCATTGATTCACAGCAGCAAAAAGCAGTTTTGGGAGAGATTTACCAGAAATTTGACCTAAAGTTGGACTACGCAAGCTTTGAGTCAATCCTAAAAAAAATCGCTTATGCAAAAAGGGATATGGACTATGTAACAAAGATATGCAATCCCGCGCCGTGCCAAATTTTAGGTGAAATAAAAGACCAGGATGACCAGATCATCGAGGAATTTTTGCAGCGGCAGAAGGCAACGTATTCCTTGGATTTTCACGATTTGATTTCCTTCGCGATTTATTTGCTGGAGACGGATGCCACCGTGCGCGGGAAATGGCAGAACCGGCTGAATTATATTATGGTGGATGAGTTCCAGGACAGCTCGGCAGTGGAAATGCGGCTGGTGGATCTGTTGTCCGGCTTGTTCCAGAACCTGATGATCGTCGGTGACCCCGACCAGAATATTTACGAGTGGCGTGGCTCCAATGTAAAGCTTTTGGTAGATTTTGACAAAGGGCACACACCGACAAAAACCATTATTTTAAACCAAAATTACCGCTCCACGCCACAAATCTTAAACTGTGCCAACCATCTGATCGAAAAAAACGAATTGCGCCTAAAAAAAGACCTGTTTACAAAAAATGCACCGGGGGCGGCGGTTGTTCACTACCATTCCAAAAATGATTTTGATGAGATGGACCGGGTGGTGGAAAATATCAAGCGCCTGCACGAACAGGAAGGGCTAAAATATTCGGACATTGCGGTGCTCTACCGCTCCGGTTTTTTATCGCGCG
>CAYMGZ010000331.1:0-3855 GCA_964390095.1 uncultured Lachnospiraceae bacterium
ACTCCATTCTTTTACTTTTTCTTATAGATACGTTACATCAACTCCATTCTTATATTTTATTTATGTCAAATAACAGAACCGGTTTTGTCCATGTTTAGGACTCCCTCCTTTTTCCCATATTTTGTCTTAATGATCCCAAAACGTCAGCATGCCTCTCTTGAAATTGTTAGTATGCGACCCCGGTTCTGATATCCGCATCCGCTATCGGTCTTTTTTATATAAAGCCGCGCCAGAAAACGCATAATGCTCATACACCCCTGCACGGTCTTTTTCCGGGATTCCCCGCAACATTACAAACACACCATAATCTCCCATTTTCCGCTTCCAAAGCCCTTCCTCCCCCGGCAGTTCAAACCGGTATCTCCCCCCGCTAATCCCCCTTCTTTCCTCCTGTGCCAAAATCGCAGAAAGTACCGCTTCCTCTAACATTCCCTCCCTGTTGTTTCCCCCAAAATAGACTTTTTTCTCCCATCCCTCCCCGTCTGCCTCCCCACAACCTGCATGCCACAAAAAATAACCATCCCCGTCCACAATCAGCATACAAGTCACTTCCTCCTTTAAGCGCTCCTGCTCAGGAACCGCATCCAGCACACCAAGTGCCGCAAAAAGATTGCCAAAAAATACTTCCAGCACTTCCTCCTTATCAATCCACAGCCTCCCGTCACTGTACGCCGCCAAAACCCCCACGGCTTGGTCCACCGCGGTGTCCACACTGTTGTCCATCCTCCGGCGTTCCCACATCCGGCGCGACTGAATTTTCCCTTGCGCATACAGCATCGACGCAATCCCGACAAACAGGATCATAAATAGTATGGAATAATGGTATAGCTTCATCCGTTTCCTCCTTCCTCCTTTCCCGCAGGCCATCCCGCACAACAAAATAGCATGCCCGCTCCCTTACAGGCGCTTTTCCGCAAAAAGAATAATATGCCCGTTCCAGTCCGTCCGCCTCCATCTGCAGGACAAACAAAAGCCCCATCCCATCCGAAAAAGGATAAACCTCCTCCCCCATATAATTCCATGTTCCATCCTCAAGCTGTGGGAGTGTAAGCAATCTTTTCCCATCTCCCCCCTCCTCCCAGAGCGTAAGTTCCACCCCGCCGAGCAGACCTTCCCTTCCACAAAGCAATGTCCTTGCCACTTCCACGGACAGATACCCCTGCTTTTCCAACATCTCCCCATATTCTGCCACCCGCTGCACACATGCTTCAAAAAAACGGTCGCGCATCTTAACATGAAGCCAGGTAGCAGGGAAAAAAAGCATCAAAAACATCGCAGCAAAAAAATCCAGCCATTTTATGATCTTCCCCATTTACACCTCACCACCACAGACATAAAGCAAGCCATCTTTGTCATAGATGGAAACACTGACAAAAACCGTTCCCTCGAAAACAAGCTCGTCCGTCTTTTGGAAAATTTCCTCAAGATCTGCCCGGTACAAAATTTTCACCGGAAACCCCGCCGACGCTCCCCCTTTTTCACCTGCCGGCATCACATAGCGTCTTGCGACCATCACCTCAAAGCTTTTATCGCCGCACCGTTGCCCCATGATCTCCTGAAACTGCCCGTAGGCTTCCTTTGTCAGCCTCCCCTCCCGCAAAAGCCCCGCATAAAACCGCTCTGCCTCCACCCCTGCCACGTTCTCCCTCTGCTGCCCATAAAGCTGCAGCATGCTTTTTGCCGGAACGATCGTCAGACATACGATGCAGATCAAAATCTCCGCCATACGCCCCATGCATTCCATAAACCCACCCCTCCTTCCAAAAATCCTGCTGTTCCAAGGTATGCCTAAACATGCATCCCGCCATCGCACGCCCTGCCCAATGTGATTCTTGCTAATTTTTCCCATCACCGCCGGACTTTCTTTAAAACATTTCCTCCAAAATTCCAAACTCCAGCCGCAGCACATCCCTCTGCTGGTTTCTCCTCAGCCTGTCATAAAACCCCTCTTCCCGCCACAGCTTCCCCGCGATTTTCCCGTCATTTTCCCTGCCTGTACTGCAACTCCTTGCCATTTCCCCGTCATTTCCCCCGCCTGCACTGCAACTCCCCGCCATCTTCCCGTCATTTCCCCAACCTGCACCGCGCCACCCTGCCATCCCAGGCCAAAGGTTTAATACCCCCATTGCCAAGGAACAGACCGAAAATGCCGCCACACAAGCCCAAAACACCGGATGGGCAGCCAAAAAAGACTTTATCTTCCCCAGAAAATACCCTCCTGATAAAATCCCTGACAAAAGATTGGCCGCAGGACCAGCGAGCGCTGCTGCCACACAACTTTTCTTATCCGGACAGGACAAGGCACATTCCCCGGCGCGCCCCGTCCTGCCTCCTGCCCTTACAAAGATTCCTCCCCCCGGAACCCACAGCACACCCCCAACCCGTATCCAGAGGCATCTTGCCCCCCAAAAATACCCCATTAGCGCGTGCCCGCCTTCATGGAGCAGGGCTGCCGCCACATACGCGGCAGCCGAACCCCCAAACCCAAGGGAAATGCAAAAAACTATTTCACCAAACATACATCACCTCAAAATCCCGCAAGGAAAATAATTCTGCTGTCTGAAACACCCTGCCGCACTGGCCAAACAATAACCATATGGCAATGCAAAAAAGCACTCCTGATACAAAAGTAGTGATATATCCGATCCCATCCTCCAAACCTGCCCCTCCTTCCGTTTGCTCAGATTATGACTCTTCTTTCATTTTTTCTCTTTTCGTTGCCTGCCCCCCTTACCTGCACAAATTATTCCTCTTGCAGAAATTATTCTTCCTGCACAAAGCGCACTTCAAGGATGACATCATTCACATTCCTCACAACCTTACAGCGGTACGAGGCATCCGGCCTGCAATAGCTTCCTTCCTCGGGATCCGTCAGCACCATCCCCTGCCCTCCCGCCGCAATGGTATATATCCCATCCCCCTTCACGATCACCATGGAAAAATCTTCCATCCCGCCATATAAAAACCTGCGGTAAAAGTTAACGACATCACTCCCCTTCAGGCATACCCCGTCATATGCCATCAATTCCTCCTGTGACAGATAGCGCGCAAACTCCCCCATCCTCCTGCTCGCGATATTCGCAATCTGCCGCGCCTGCCGAAACTGCTGCATCCCGACCGAGATCAGCAGGCAGCTTAAAATCGTAGCCGCCCCAAGCGTCAGGAAACGCGTTGCGACCGTCAGCGGATACCTCCCGTTTCCCCTGCCATATCCCCTCTCATCCATCCTGGCCCCCCTCTTCTTCCAAAGCCGACGCATCCTGGCCTCCTTCCTTTCCAAAGCCCTCACATCCTGGCCTCATCCCTTTCCAAAGCCCGCCATATCCTCACTGCTGTATAAAATCAATGCAGATGATGATCCCGTTCGCATTCTTTTTCACGCTCCCAAGGAAATCCGCCTGCGGGTTGATATAATGGTCCGCCCCCTTGGTCTTTGGCAATTCCGTCAGAAAATCCGCATCCTTCTGGTTATTGATTGCGTTGGTCGCCTCATCATAAAAATAATTGTAACACACAAAATCCGATGCCTTTGTCTTTACGCGCACCGCCGTATATTCCTGCAGGGAAATCAGCTTGCTGATTAATGTTGTCACCTCGCTGCCGCTGACCTCAAGCCCATCATACATCGCTTTATCCATATATAAAAACTTGTCATAATTTTATGCATATTGATGGTGAAACACATATTGACGTACCTGAAAAACGACACGGCTATATCCATTACAAATGTGGACGATGGCACATTGTAAAAGTTATCAAAGGGAAAAGATACTCGCTTGGATCGTATGACACAGTTCAAGAAGCGGAGTCACTTTTACAAAAGGTAAATCAACTGCTATCTGAAAACAAATTCGA
>CAYMGZ010000332.1:0-3826 GCA_964390095.1 uncultured Lachnospiraceae bacterium
GCACATGCGTTTAAAGCCAACCCGACGAAAGGAAACATGGATGCCGTGACCGCGTGGTGGAGGGCGGTATCGGAGCATTATCGGGATGCTTCTTATCTGCTCTCTTTTGACCTTATGATAGAGTCATCGGATGCGCTAAATAAGCAACCGCAAGTCCTGAACCAATTGTACGAGCAAACCGTTTCGGCCATCCGTGATGCAAACCCGGAGCGGATCATTATAATTTCGCCACGCCTGCGTTCCGATCCTTTTTACCTGCATGAGTTGGAGATACCATCCAGGCATAATGGTTATTTGATGGCGGAATGGCATTTTTATGCCTCCGGGCCGGATAAATCAAATGAGAAAAAGAAGTGGACGACGGGAACGGAGGAAGAAAAAGCATTGATTATGAAGAAAATCAAAGCGGCGCTTGCATGGCAGGAGGAGACCGGGATACCAACTTGGGTAGGCGCATGGATGCCGGGAAATTATAATAAAGGCAATTCTTATTCTGTGGAGGAACAGGTTATATTTGCTACATATATGGTTTCGGCATTAACTGCAGCAAAAATCCCGTTTGCGGTAAATGCAGACCGGAAATATTACGATGCGGCAACGAATATGTGGATAAAAGATATGCAGCCGGTGGTGGATGCGATTTTCTCGGTAAAAGAATAAAATAGGGTGGATCCGTGATATGTACGGGTATAACAGAGCGGCCGCCCGTACTATGACACGCAGATGGCACAGAGGGCCGCGGGTTTGAAAATCCCGTGCTTTGCCTGCAGCCCGCAGATGCTGCCGCAATTTTTGGAGCGCGCTGAAGGGGCAGGATTTGGAGCAGTTTGTGAAGGGATGAGTTTGATGGTAAAGCGATGCGTTTTTCGGTTTGGGGTTTGGACAATATGAGTGAGCCGCTTCAGACAATGTGCAAATATGTTGTTTGCGGACAAGCAGCTTATTTACGGGTGGAGCCGCAGCAGTTCTGCGGATGACGGGCTGGCGACAATCCATAAATGGCTGGATGGGAAACTGGTTTGTGTGCGGCGGATATTTGTGTGGAATGAGTATGGGGGGATGATTATAATTTGACGGTGGAAGATTTGATCGGGGGTGAACTTGTGGAAGTTTACCGTACAAAGCTGCCGGGATTTCGTGAGTTTGACGCGGAACGGGAGAAATGGGAAAATTTGGATTATCACGGAAAGCCATAAATGATTATACCGCTTTGGCGTTATAATATAATAATTAGATGGAAGGAGTGGATTAACATGGAAAATATAGCATATGGAACCCAAAAAACAATCACGGGGGCGGAGAAATATTAGTCCTCGGAAAAAATGGAGGATGTAATATGTTATTAAAATTTGAAAACCTGACAATCCGGAATGCGGTGGCTGACGATGCAGGACAGTTGGCGGCCTGGTGGAATGATGGCGCGGTCATGGCGCACGCGGGATTCCCGAACGGGCTGTCGCAGAGTGCGGCGGAGGTTGCGGAAAAAATCAGCAAAGATACGGAGGAAAACAGGAGGCTGATCATCGAGATGGAAGGAAGGCTAATCGGGGAGATGAATTACCGGGAGCTTTCGGAGGGGATTGCGGAAATCGGGATTAAAATCTGTGATTTTTCCCTGCATGACCGGGGGCTTGGAAAAAAATTGCTCTGTATGCTGATCTCGTCATTGTTCCATGATTTTGGGTATCAGAAAATCGTGCTGGATACCAACCTGAAAAATACAAGGGCGCAGCATGTTTATGAGGAATTGGGATTCCGGAAGGTCGGTGTCCGTGAAAATTCGTGGAGAAACCAGCTTGGTGAGCTGCAGTCATCGGTTGATTATGAGATGTGTCCGGAGGATTTTGTGAATTTTGTGAAGTAGGTGCAGGTGTGGAAAAAGGTCAGTCCGTCTTGGATGGGTTGGCCTTTTTTATGCGCAGCCCCGTGCAATGTGCATTTTTGCGCATGGAAGTTTGCCGTGGAAGCGGCGCACGGGGCGCGGCGGGCAGGTCGGATGAATCCTCCCCTGCTCGCTTTGACAGTAAGTTTATTTTAGGGAATATATCATATTTTGTGACCCGCCCGCTGCCATTCCGGTGTATTAATATGAAGGGGATTTTCTGGTGGAGCTTGTGGTTTGGGAGAAAGGGGGAAGGGGAAGCGGTGGGTAAGGAAGATCATGCGGTTTTTCAAGGCGCTGACATGGCCGAAAGCGGGAGAGAAAGGCTGGCGGATGAAGCGATCATTGCGCTGTACTGGGAGCGCTCCGAGCAGGCGATTTCGGCAACGGATGAGAAGTACGGGAGATATTGTGCCTGCATTGCCCGCAATATTTTAAATAATTCCGAGGACGCGAAGGAATGTGTCAATGATACTTGGCTGCGCACATGGAACGCGATCCCGCCGGGAAGGCCGCAGAGGCTGGCTGCTTTTTTGGGAAAGATTACAAGGAACCTGGCAATCAACCGTCTGGAAAAGGAGCGGGCGAAAAAGAGGGGCGGGGGAGTGATGGAGGTGTTGGTGGAGGAACTTGGGGAATGCCTCCCGGACAGGCGCGCAGGGGTGGACCCGGCGGAGGATTTTGTGATCCGGGATGCAATCAACCGTTTTTTGGCGGTGCTGCAGGAAGAAAACAGGAAGCTTTTTGTCCGGCGTTACTGGTATTTCAGTTCCATCCGGGATATCGCGGCGGATTATGGCATGGGGGAGAGCAAGGTGAAGATGGCGCTGCTGCGGATGCGCTCGGAGCTGCGGTGCTTTTTGGAGAAGGAGGGGATTGAGGTATGAGGGAGGGGAAGCTGCTAAATATCATCGGGGAGATACAGGAGGATTATGTGGAGGAGGCTTACCCGGAGGCGGAAATGAAACGGGGCAGGAGGCAGGAACTGGAGGCGATGCCGTGGGTGGGGGAGGAAGTGCCAAAAAAGACAAAAGAAGGGGGCGGCATGACGGGCATGGCGGCAGGGGATGGGAAGGAAAAAAACAGGAAAAAGAGAGGGGCAAAAAAACGTTTTTATATTGCGGCGGCACTGTGCCTGTGTCTGGCGGCTGTGGTGTCCGGGATTTTGGCGGGGAGGAAGCCAAAGTATGCGCCGGGTGAGACGTTTTTCCATTCGGTGTTGATGGGGGGTTTTGTGGAAGATCCCGGAGGAGTGATTGATCAGATACTTTATTTTGCGTATGTAAAGGTCGGGGAGCGGATGGCGGAGTATCATATGGAGAATACCTATGGGGGCATGGATTTAAAGATACCGCAGACGGATACCACAACCATAAGATTAAAGAAAAAACTTGGGGAGCTTTATCAGGGGGAGGATGAGAATGGCAGGAGCTGGTACCGGGTGAAGGGCACGGACCATTTGGGGAGCTTGATCAGTAAAGATGAAAACGGCCTGCTGAGGCTGTGGAAATTTGATTCTTTTCTTTTAGGGCCGGCATCGGAAGAGAGGAAAGAGGGGCATTATTATACGGCGGACAAATATCCGGGGGCGGATGTATCCCCTTATACTTATGGCGAGATTCTTTCCACGGTCTATGGCCTGACGGATGCGGCGGGGATTGAGAGCATCACGGCGAAGGCGCAGAAAACAAATTCCAGCCCGTTAGGAATCCAGATGCAGGAGGAAGTCGGAAGCCATACTTATGCAGGGCGGGAGCAGGTGGAGAGCATTTATGATGCCATCGCGGGGGCGGTGTGTGAGGAAAGCAAAGGGCCAGCGGAGGAAAAACCGCGCTTTCGGTATAGTTTTACGGTGAGTGAGGGGTTAAAGCTTTCCGGAAGCCGAAGTATTTACGGTACACGGGATCTTGTGATCCGGACAGTGGGTGGGGAGGAGATCGATTT
>CAYMGZ010000333.1:0-3823 GCA_964390095.1 uncultured Lachnospiraceae bacterium
CAATGAAATTTTTGGAAATTTCTTCCTTTTCCTCCAGCGCTTCCTTGCTTTCGTCCATTTCCATCATCCTCCACAAAGCTAAAGTCATCTATATGATATCACAAGATTTGGAATTCGTAAAGTGAAAAGAAAAAAAAGACCGGGGCGATTTGCCCCAAGCCTTTTTCCAATTGTTATCAATAGAAAATATGGCAGCCGATCACGCTGTAAGATGCACCTTTTTTCTTGCATTTTGCCTTCGTGTCGCTGACCCTCATATTAAAATAGAGGTAGGAACCGTCAATGACCTGCTTGCCCTCAAGTGCTTCCTTCGCCGCAGCGATGCAGTCTTCCATCTGCTTTCTCTGCCACTCTTTATCATAGCTGTCGTTTTGGTACATCGTCAGCATCTTCTCGTAATTGCTTCCCTTTGTCGTCCACTTCCCGTTGGACTTCACATACACCGGGCTGAACTGGCGGCCCCAACGGTCACAGTCATAAATCGCCTCGCGGATCGTTGTCACATGGTCAAAAATATCACTCTCCACACGGTTCATGATCACATTCGCCACCGCTATCTTCCCTTTTTTCTCCTGGCTTCCCGCTTCACAATAGATGATGCAGGCAAGGTACATCAGATCTTCCTGCGTATATTCCGGAAGCTTCGCCTCCTCATTTTCAATCGTCGCACTCACGGAACTTGTGATGGAGCTCTCCAAAATGCTCATCAGGTTCGCCGTCTCCTCCGTAAGATCCTCCTCAATCACTCTGGCTGCGGGCTCTTCTGCCTGCCCTTTTTGCACGCCTGCATCCGCCCCTGCTTCCTCCGCCTCGTTCTCCGGCACCGTGATGTCCTTTTTGTCTTCCTCCACCACAGCCTGCGCGTCCGCCCCCGATGCCAATACCGCCATCCCATTGGAAGAAAATACCGTACAGCAGACCAACCCCATCAAAACCAGCTTTTTTAAACCCATTGTGAAATCTCCTTTAAATCCATTTTACAGATAATTACGAAATTGTTGTTTCCGTAACAACTCGTTGCAATTCTGTAACAATTTCGTAATATATTATAGCAGGGATTTCACGATTGTCAAGGTTTTTATTTCTGTATTTCCTTTCTGTACTGCGCCAGCAAGAGGTCCACCATGCGGCCGTAGCTTTGTACACCGTCTTCCTGATGGTTCGCTTTCAGGTAAGCATCATTGATTTTCTGCGCCGTATTGCTGACCGGCTTGTCTTTGAATTCCGCCCAGTATTCCGAATTTGCACGCAGGTCACGCGAAACACCATCCGAATAATTTGCCCTCGCCTCATAATACAGATCCGCATCCTTCGCGTAAAGCGCATTCCCCGAAAGGATCAGCGCCTCCATCAGCCCGCTGTAACGCAGTTCCAGGCTCTGCGAAGCCTGGCAGGCAAGGAAAGAGACATAATTCGCCTCATCTTCCCGGATAAAGCCTTTCAGATGCGCCAGCTCATGGCACATTGTGGATGCGATCGAATAATCCGGGATGTCAATATTGACATTCGCCTCCATCGTGAAAGGACAGAAAACACCAGTCAATTCCGTCTGTGACATGATACGGGAAAAATGGATATGTTTTGGCCGCGGGCAATAACCCGCAAAAATATCATATTGCCCGGAAAGTTCACGGAACGCCTCCACCGCCTCCTGCCCCAGCTGACCCTTGCCCATGGAAAGCTTGTAAATGCCGTTTTCATCCTCCAGCCCGGAAAGTTTGTCACGCACCTCGCTTGTTTCCTTTGCAAGCTTTACAACCAGCCCATAAAGCTCCTCCTTTGTTGCGGGTTCCACCGTAAGCCCCAGATATCTTGCGACCGGGTAGCGGTAATAATTGATGGAACAGCCAACAATCAACAGGAACGCGACCACCGACACGATGCAGCCGATATTTAAAAACGCCTTAGCCAGGCGGAACCCCCGGTCCTCCTTATGCCGGACCATGCGCACGATAAAAAACACGAGCAGAAACAACGCCAAGGGCGGCAGCACCAAAATCCCAAGCTCCATCAATGAAAACGGGAATAGCCCCGTAACATGTGCCATCACCCATGAAAGCCCGACAAAAAAACCGCGCGCAAACACATGTTCCGCAATCTCTTCCGAGCGCGATGCCGCAAAAAGAAAGAGCAGCGAGATGGGCAAAAGCAGAAGGATCCAAATCCGTTTCAATTTCAAAAAGCGTTTCATTTTATCCCCTTATCTAAATTTTACAGGTCCACGCCTGGCATCCCGGAGGGGATTTCCCACCTTGCCCTAAAAACCCCCTCCGGTACCGTGCCGGGAACCGGCATTGTTGTTTTGTTACAGTATATGTTTTTACCACATATGCTATAGCATATCGTCCGTCAGACGCAAAAACTCATCGATCCGCGCCGCGTAGCTTTCCAGGCTCTTTTTGAAAAATTCCGGCTTTGTCAGGTCAATGCCCGCCATCGCGGCTGCATCCTCCACGCTGCAGGTTGCCGTTGCCGTAAGCAATGCACGGTATTTTGGCAGGAATGCCTCCCCCTCCTCCTTGTATTTCGCGTACAGCCCGCGCGCGAACAGCCCGCCGAACGCGTATGGGAAATTGTAGAAATTAAGCCCTGCCGAATAATAGTGCCCCTTGCAGACCCACATATACGGATGCAAAAGATGATGGTCAAGCCCGTTGCCATATGCTTTTTTCTGGGCATCTAACATAAGCTCCTTCAGCTCGTCTGCAAACAGGAAACCATCCGCCTTCTTCTCAAACACCGCCGTTTCAAACAGGTAGCGCGAATAGATATCACACATGATCTGCGTCACGTCCTGAAGCTGGCTCTCGATCAGGGCGATGCGCTCCGGCCCTGCCGCCGCCCCGATCGCGGCATCCATGACAACCGTCTCATTAAAGGTCGATGCCGTCTCCGCAACCGGCATGGAATACTCGGTGTTGCCGATGCGGTTAGCAAAAATCTGCTCATTGTGGTACGCATGGCCAAGCTCGTGCGCCAGTGTCACAACATCGCTTAGCGTGCCGTCAAAATTCGTCAGGATACGGCTCTGGCGCAGGCAGTATAGGTCTGCACAGAACGCGCCCCCCTGCTTGCCCTCCCTCGGATAAAAATCAATCCATGACTGCGAGAAGGCACGCGCCACCATATCCGCAAGGTCCGGGGCAAAACCGGAAAAAATTTCCAAAAGATAATCCCTTGCTTCTTCTGTTGTGAACGTGCGGCCACTCTCCCCCATCGGGGCAAACAAATCGTACCACGGCAGGCCATCCTTATGCCCGAGCAATTCCCCCTTGCGGCGCAGGTATTGCCAGAATTTCGGGAAATATTCCTGCATCACCGTAAGCATCACATCCAGAGTTTTCCTTTCCATGCGGGCTTTCTTTAGCGTCATGTCAAGCGGGGAATCATAGCCGCGCAGCTGTACTACCGTGAGCACCTGCTGTTTGATATTGTTCAGCGAGAATGCAACCGCATCCTTAATTTTCCCATAGCCCGCAAGTTCCGCCTCATAGGCTGCCTTGCGCACGGACTGCTCCTTCGCGTAGGCCAGGTTACGGATTGCCGAAAGCGTCATCTCCTTCCCGCCATACTCCACCTTGAGCATGGAAGTCAGATAACCATGCTGCTTTGCCCAGGCCGAAGCACCGGAAAGGTCAAGCTTTGCGACCGCTTCCTCCACTTCCTCGCCAAGATTGTATGCCGAAAGCTGCTTTATGCGCCGCAGCCGGTACGCATATTCGCCAAGCAGTTCATCCGACGCAATCACCGCTTCCAAATCCTCCACCCGTGCCACGAAACGCTCAAAGGCTGTGTTTGCTTTTGTATTTTCATTTAGGAGCTT
>CAYMGZ010000334.1:0-3820 GCA_964390095.1 uncultured Lachnospiraceae bacterium
GGGGATTGGTCTGCGTTGCTTGTGTTTGATACGAATTATACGATAGTAGGGGAAAACCGGTGTTCAGTCAATACTTTTGTGTTGGGGCAGGAGGAATGTAGGGAATATTTTTGTGATATATTGATGCAGATTTCGGGATTTTGAACGGGATGAATAATTGAGTTTGAAGCATCCCGTAAAGAATATATACTGTGTGGCATTTTATGGATGTAAGAATTTAAAAGTGGTGGATCTTGGATCGGTGGAAGAACTTGGGGAAGGTGTGTTTGGGGAACTGGAACGTAGGGCAGTGGATGTGATTAAAGCAGTCACAAATACAGGGATGAAATATAAAAAAGTGAGGAGGTAATCGATGTGTGTAAGGCAATCCAGGATATGCAGACGGAGGCAGAAGAGCGGGGGAAACAGATTGGCGAAGAGCGGGGGAAACAGATTGGCGAGCAGATTGGCGAAGAGCGGGGAAAGCAGATTGGCGAGTTAAGAAAAGCAATGGAAAGCGCGAGGAAGCTACACGAAATGGGGATGCCAACAGAAGATATCGTACAGGTGGTCGGTTATCCAATGGAAGTCGTACAGGGATGGCCGGGGATGGCGTGACCAACAATAAATGGATACGGTAAAAGGGAAGGCGGATTTGTTCCGGTATAGGAAGGATATGCCTTCCCTTTTTTGCCTCCATATTTTGTAAGCTAACTGTATATAGCAAGGGAACCCTGTCGGGCAAGGTCTGTTGGTTATTTTATACGAAAATTATATGGCATAATCATCCAAATTATAGGAGAAAAATATTATCCTATCAATGTACCCAGGAACCACGGAATCTGACATGGAAGGAAAAGATAAAATGTCGGGTTTGGTCAGAATGGTTTGGAAAAATATTTGACAAACCGGAAATGGAGGAGTAGTATGTATAAAAAGAAGCTTGCAAACAAATGTCTGGTGTGCAGGTTCCCGCTTCCCATTCTATTTGGTAGGATATCCGGGGGGCACGGCAAGGGCAGAAGAAAGCGGCACTTTGACAGGAACCGGGGCAGGGGGCGTGCCAGGGCTTGCGGATGTACCGGATTGAATTTTGATACCGGGGCAAAATGGTAATGTTATGCATTGATGGGGCAAATAGCAAAAGAAGAGACTTTTCAAATGAAAAATTCGAGGTGGAAATCTATCGGTGCTTTTTCGGAAAGGTGGGTCATAAACATGAAACGAAAAAAATATATGCTCCGTTTGTTCTTTTTATCAACCATATTTTCCTTGGCCTTGGAAACGGGCAGCGCAACTACAATACAGGCGGCAGGGGTGCAGGGGATGGACACGGAGCCTGATTGCAGGCGGGATGGAGGGGACTTTGTCATTAAGGGAAATACTTTGGTAAAGTATCAGGGGGATGCTGCCGAGGTTGTGGTCCCGGATGGTATTGCAGTAATCGGGGAGAGGGCTTTTTTCACTAATAAGGATATTGTGGATGTGGTGTTGCCAGAAGGTTTGGAGCGGATTGAACCGTATGCATTTTCTTCCTGTACTTTTCTTGAGACTGTGCAGTTCCCAAAAAGTTTGCGTTGCATTGGGGAGGGTGCCTTCCAGGCGGATAAAAACCTGATCCACATCTGCCTGCCGGAGGGTCTCGAACGGCTTGAAGAAGGGGTTTTTGAATTTTGTGATTTTCTGGAGACGGTGCAGATGCCGAAAAGCCTTTACTATATCGGGGAGCTTGCCTTTGCATACTGTGATAGGTTGGAGGAGATTGACCTGTCTGCCGTAAAGGAGATTGATGACTATGCATTTTACAATGTGGGTAAATTGATAAAAGTTGACCTGCGGTCATTGGAAAAAGCGGGGAATGCTGTATTTTATGGTACAAACATTGATTTTAGCAATCTGGACCATGTGCCGGAAATGAAGGGCGGGACTTTTGCATTTTCCAACTATTGGAGGGAATATGGGGACGACGGGGAGGGGAATGTATTTTGGATTGTGGATGGGGTGCTGCTTGGTGGGGGATGTAGTGGTAAAGTGGAAATCCCGGATACGGTAAACAAAATCGCGGCGGATGCATTTTTCGGCAATTATGATATTACTTCGGTTGTTATCCCGGACTCGGTGACAGAAATTTTGGGTGGGGCCTTTGCGTACTGCAAAAACTTGAAAACAGTGCGGATGGGGGACTCGGTGACGAAAATGGGGGGGATTGTATTTTCTAATTGTTATAGGCTTACGGAAGTCCGCCTGTCAAACCAACTGGAGGAGCTTCCGGGGGGGACTTTTGAACGGTGTATCCGCCTGAAGAAACTGACTTTGCCGGAACGGATGAAAACGGTAGGGCAGAATGCTGTTTGGACATGCTATCCGATACAGGTCACTGTGCCAACCGGGCTTCTTCATTTTAACGACACAGGCGGGCTGGCTGATGGTGCGGTCTGTTATGTCACGGACATCGATAGAATCCCTGAAAGATCGAACCTGAGAAGTCTGATATTTGGCAAGGAAATCCGGGAACTTGCCCTGACCGATACGAAATTAACCTTAAAGGTCGGTGAAAAATACTTGCTCCGCTTTAACAGCGGTGCGAAAGCCGCATGGAAATCGAGCAAAAAATCCGTCGCGACCGTCGGGCAAACCGGGAATATTTATGCGAAAAAACCGGGGACCACGGTAATTACTGCGACGATTTATGGGAAGGAGTATAGCTGCACAGTGAAGGTTGTGGAAAGATAAGGATTATTTTCAGTATATAGCATTATGAAAACATTCTGGGGCCATAGCTTTTGCTGTTACAAAGTAGTGAGAAAAAAGTAGTCTTTTCTTATGGAAAACCTTCTGAATTTATTTGAAAAAAGCCAGTATTCCGAGAATAAAGATGAACTGAGCCAGATATTGGGAAATAATAAAAAAGAGATAATGGAACCAGTGGATGATTATTACTATTATCGTGACCTTGCCTACTGTGATGAAAAACGTTCTGTTTATTTTATGGGTGTTGGCGAGAAGGATAAGGATGGAGAAGATAATTTTTTAGCCTTACAGCCGTAGAAGGAAACGGGCATTTGAGGGGAAATGGCCATGCCTGTGTTCCGTTTACATTTCGGGATGGCACAAAAGGGGAATGGGGATACCGCATTGTTTTTTCAATGTTAGTCATCCGCATGTCCTTAAAAGTGCCGGAGGGGCTTAAAATAGCAGTGAAGGATGACCGTTGCTACATATATTTGGATGAAGATAATACTATCGGGCTTTACCCGGACTATGATGGGGAGATTCTGGAGCGGTCGGGGGATTACCATTATTATTTGAATACCGAGGATTTTTTTAATATGGGGGGATATTGTTTTTACACAACAGATTTATCAGACGGTGTTTTTTTGGTTCAAAAGGCAAGGGAACAAGGATGGGAATTGGAAGCCCTGCAGTTGGAGGCAACGGAGTTGACGATGCATGTTGGGGAGGAATATGTATTGCGTTTTAACAGTAGTGCGGATGCTGTTTGGGAGCTGGATGATGACCGGGTGCTCTCCCTTGAAGAAGGAGAGTTTTTTGGTGATCGGAAGCTGAAGGCAAGGAAGAAGGGAAGGGCGGTGGTTACAGCGGAAATTTATGGGAAGGAGTATACTTGTAAAGTGGAAGTTGTGGAATGAGCGGTTGGAAGGGGATGGGAGTGGGAAGTTTGACGATTTTTAGGAAGGTTATGCAATCAATATGGTTGGGTTTGCCCCTTGGATATTTGTAAATCAAAAAATATATTATTGCAGACAACAAACAGTGGGGAATCATGATATGAAAAAAACGCTTTTTATGGTTGTATGCCTATTGTCATTTTTTGGTGCCT
>CAYMGZ010000335.1:0-3812 GCA_964390095.1 uncultured Lachnospiraceae bacterium
GCTAAAAATATGGAATTTTTGTGGCAGGCAAGGTTAATTTATTGTGTTAATATGCCGATATAGTGGATATAGCAAAGTTCTGTTTTGGTGGGATCAATGCCATGGAGGGCGTTCCCGTGGATGAAAAACGGATTTTTCAGTTGTTTACCTGTACGGAAAGGTAAAGGAAAGGGATAAGGTGATGAAGATGGGCGTGAGCGCAGTAAATGATGTGAACAGCTACAATCAGACGGCAGCAGCGAAACCTTCCGCGACGGAAGCGGTAAAAAATGAGGACGTAAAGGAAACCGGGGCGGCAAAGACGGAAGGGAAAGAGTCGGACGCGGCGGTATATGAGAAGGGCGAGGGCACCGAAACGACAACCTACAAGAAAAATACCGCACTGGTTGAGAAGTTAAAGGCGGATGCGGAAGCAAGGACGGCACAGATGCGTTCCCTTGTGGAAAAGATGATGATGAAGCAGGGGCAGACGGTCAACGGCTCGATGGATTACCTGATGGCGCTTAAGAACGGCACCGTGAAAGTGGACGCGGCGACGAGGAAGCAGGCGCAGGATGATATTTCGGAGGACGGTTATTGGGGCGTAAAGCAGACTTCGGACCGTCTGGTGTCATTTGCGAAGGCATTGACCGGTGGGGATCCTTCGAAGGCGGACGAGATGATGAAGGCCGTGGAAAAAGGCTTTAAGCAGGCGGCGAAGGCATGGGGCGGCGACCTTCCGGACATTTGCCAGAAGACGCTTGAGGCAACGCGTGAGAAGATGAATGAATGGAAGAAGAGCACGGGCACAGAGGCAGCGGAGACCGTGGCAGAATAGAAATACATAAGAAACGGCAGTGGTATGTGGGATGCATAACACTGCCGCTTTTTTTATGCGCACGGGCATCCAAAGGAAGAATGTCAGCAAAGCTGACGGATGCCTGGCGCGGCGAGTAGTGGGAAAAGCATCCCCCTACTTGATTGTATACGGGCCAACCGCCCTAAACCAGCACCTCTTTTAATAGGAGGAGATGGGTCCCGGCGGTCAGGGTTTCATCGGTTAAGTCGTTTAAGGCAAGGATGGATTCGGATGTGGTGTGGTGCGATTTTGCGATGGACCAGAGGTCATCGTTTTCCCCCACGACATAGCCGGTCATGCCCGGGAGTTCAAGCATTTCTTCATAGTTGAGCGGTTCCTCGTTGACCTCGGTGATGAACTGTGCCGTGATGCGGTCAAAGACAAGGCTGTTGAGCAGGATGGAAGCTTTGATCTCAAGCTCATCCGAATCGTTGGAGAGGACGGTGAGCTGTTCGAGTTCCGGCGTGACCGTGTAGACGGTGTCCGGGTTCAGGCCGTGCACCTCGATCAGCTGCTGGAACGGAACGGAAGCTTTCATGGCGTACATCGGGCGGTTATCCTCCGGTGTGATATAGAAAATGTCTGCTTCAATGCTGCCCTCCGTCATCAGGCCGTCCTCGGACGGGTAGGTATTGTCGATATGTATGGTGCCGCTGCCGTGGCAGATCTGCAAAATCTTCGGCGCTGTGTCGCTGATTTTGACACGGTCATTGATGCGCACTTTGTTGGCATTGTGCAAGAGCAGGTTTTCGTAGACAACCGGGCGGTAGACCGGGGTCAGCGACGTGAACGGGGAATACACATCCTCAATGACATGGAAGGTGCTGTCTTCATAAATTTTGATCTGGATTTCCATCAAAAGGTCAAGGCTGACGATCCGGGGTTCCCCGTCGCTGTCCTGACGGATTTCGAAGGTCTTATCTGTAACAACAAGATTGATATCCGGTGTCATCGCCTCCGTGCAGCCGTTGCAGTCGATCGTGGCATGGAACGGCAGCTCGCTCTCGTAATATTCTGCGGCGGCTTCCCCGTCTTCCGCGGAATACAGCAGGAAAACAACGGCATCCCCCTTGATTGTGAACTGGTCGGTGAGCAGGCGGATGTCAATGTTTTTTAAGGAAATATTGCGGTACAAAAGTTCATGCATGCTGCTTTTTGCGGATGGCAGCGTGATCTCGTCGCGCAGGCGGTAAGAATCCTTTTTGCATGCGGCGAGGCTTGTAAGCTGCAACGGGACCGTCTTGGTGCAGACCGGGATGTCATTCTCGATGGCAATGCAGGCGGGTTCGTCGTAGATTTCCTCCGCCGTGACGGTCAGGGAGAGCAGTGATTTGATGCTGACTTTGCGGGAGTTGATGAAATTGGCGCTCAGATCCTCGAGCACGGTGCGCAGGGTCGTATTTTCCGTGCTGCATTCCGCTTCAAGGTGGATCGTCTCCTCGATCGGCAGTTTCCCGAAGATTGAGTGGATGCGGCGGTCATCCTCGGCGCTTAAGTAAAGCAGGCAGAAAGAAAGGGAGCCTTTTAAGTATAGCTTGCCGGAGAGGATCTTTTGTTCCTCCCATATGGTCTCGCCGGAAATTTTCATGATCGTGGCAATGTCGGGCTTTGTGTCCGGCACATTGATATCGTCGTTTAAATTCAGCTGCAGGCTGCTTTTGCACTTTAGCTTATTCATATGAATGTTCTTTTTTATAAGCTCCAAGAAAAATCCCTCCTCAAATTCCGGAAAATATAGTTTCACGGTAATATATATGAGGAGGGTGTGGATTTTATGAGTAAAAAATCGGAAATTCCGGCCGCATGGACCGCGGGAAGCATCGCGGGAAAATTCCTAGCGGTTCCAAAAACCGGTCAGGTAAGTCTGCCGCCCGTATTCACCAACCTTGAAATGGTAAAAGGCGTGTTCCGCTGCCTGGCGGTCGGAGAACAGCGCAAACACGGTAGGGCCGCTGCCGCTCATCAGTGCACCCAGCGCACCAAGTTCCAAAAGCTGCCGCTTGATTGCGCTAATCTCCGGGTGCAGCGGGATGGTTACCGCCTCCAGTGTGTTGCCAAGGTGCGCGGCAAGCGAGGGGAGGCTGTTTGAAGCAAGCGCGTCAAGCAGCGCGTCAATGTCCGGGTGCGGCGCGTCCTTAAGCGCAAGGTGTTCATACACATAGCGCGTCGAGACGGAGATGGGCGGTTTGATGATGAGGCAGTAGGCGGACGGCGGTGTCGGCAGCGGGGTAAGGCGTTCCCCGATGCCCTCGGCAAGCGCTGCACCCTGCAGCAGGCAGTACGGGATATCCGCGCCGAGGCGTACCCCCAATTCCTGAAGTTTTGCGAGCGAAAGCCCGGTATGGTAGAGCTCATTCAGCGCCGTGAGCGTCGCGGCAGCATCGCTGCTCCCGCCGGCTAACCCGGCGGCCACAGGGATATGTTTGTCAAGCGTGATATGGATGCCGGCCTTTTCCCCGGTCGTTTCATAAAACAGCGCGGCGGCGCGGTAAACTAAGTTATTTTCATCACAGGGAAGATAAGAAAGGTTGGTTTTGATGGCGATGCCAGGTGTGTGTGTCATTTTGAAGGTCAGTTTGTCGAAAAGCCGCACCGTCTGCATGACCATGCGCACTTCGTGGTAGCCATCCGGGCGCTTGTTAAGAACATCGAGCCCAAGATTTATTTTGGCATATGCCTTGACTTGTATGGATTCCATTGCATTGTCCCCTTTCCTGATTTATTATATGGAATATCGGGACAGAATGCAAGAAAAAAAAGACTTTATCAATTTCCAAAAAGATGGTATAATGTTTGCTGAGGTGATATTTATGGATAAACGATTGAAAATGATGCATACGGTAAATGCTTATATGCGTTGGTCAGTATACTTCCTGCTCCTGATGCTCGTCATGGATATCTGTATCTACGCGACGGAGCGAAAAGCGGTTTATGTCGCGCTGATGTTCACGGGGATTTATCTGGTGGTTTTGGT
>CAYMGZ010000336.1:0-3804 GCA_964390095.1 uncultured Lachnospiraceae bacterium
CGATCACTGCTTACAATAGAATCAGCAAAAATCCGATTCGGGTTCATTCGAATATATATGCACCGGACTATGTTGTTGTCGTGGATGAAACACTGTTACATACCGTGGATGTGACGGCAGGGTTAAAACAGGATGGTGCTATTATTATTAATACGCCGAAGTCCGCAGAGGAAGTCCGCCCGCTGTTAAACGGTTATAAAGGCGCTGTTTTTACGGTGGATGCAAGAAAAATTTCGATGGAAACGCTCGGACAGAATTTCCCGAATTCCCCGATGCTTGCGGCGACCGTTGCGGTGACAGGTGTCATGCCGCGCGAGGAGTTTATTGCGGATATGAAGGCTTCGTATGGGCATAAATTCGCGAAGAAGCCGGAAGTGATTGAGGGCAACATGCAGGCGCTCACACAGGCATTTGATGTAGTGGAGCAGGCACTTACGGTGGAATATAAGATGGCAGTATAGGAAAAATAAGGTGGGGATTTTTGCAAAAAGATTGTGAAGAACCTGCATTTTACGCAGAATAAGAATGAACCCGGGTCAGGGTTCATTCTTATTCTGTGGTTCTATATTTTGCCTACATATTACACAAATAGATACAGGAGAATCAAATTATGAGAACCGATGTTACAAAAATCAATGAGCAGACCCCGCACGAGGAACTGACCGAGGGGCTGATGATGTTCGCGGGGGCGACATCAAAATATTTTAAAACCGGGGAATGGCGGACGAGCACCCCGGTGTTCCATGAGGATTTGTGCAAACAGTGCCTTTTGTGCGCGCCCGTCTGTCCGGACTCAAGCATCCCGGTAAAGGACGGGCTGCGCGGGGGATTTGACTATGACCACTGCAAGGGCTGCGGTATCTGCGCAAAAGCATGCCCGTTCGGGGCAATTGAGATGAAGGAGGGGATTTCAGATGGCAATTAGGGAACGTATGTCGGGCAATGAGGCGGTGGCTTACGCGATCCGCCAGGTTAACCCGGATGTCATGCCGGCCTTTCCGATCACACCATCCACGGAAATCCCGCAGATGGTATCAACCTATATCGCAAACGGCGAGATGGACACGGAATTCATCCCGGTGGAGAGTGAGCATTCCTCGATGAGCGCGGCAATCGGCGCGCAGGCGGCGGGGGCGAGAAGCCTGACCGCGACCTCCTCGGCGGGGCTTGCCCTGATGTGGGAGGAACTTTTGTTAGCCGCCTCAAACCGTCTCCCGCTGGTGTTAACGTTAGTCAACCGGACACTGTCAGGACCTATCAACATCAACTGCGACCACTCCGACGGCATGGGCGCGCGGGATACCGGATGGATCCAGATTTACGCGGAAAATAATCAGGAAGCCTACGATAATTTTATCCAGGCCTACCCGATCGCGGAACGCGAGGGCGTACATCTGCCGGTCATGGTCTGCCAGGACGGTTTTATCACAAGCCACGCGGTGGAAAATATCGAATTGTTGGAAGACGAGAAAGTAAAAGCCTTTGTCGGCGAGTACACGCCGGAAGAATTTTTGTTAAATCCGGGCAAGCCGATCGCAGTCGGCCCTTACGCGGTCAGCAATTATGTGATGGAAGCAAAGAAAAACCAGGAAATTGCGCTGGAAAACGCGAAGGCGGTCATCCTTGACGTGGCGGAAAAATTCGAAAAGGTGTCAGGCAGGCATTATGGACTGTTTGAGGAATACCGCACGCAGGACGCGGATGTCATCATGCTGATCATTGGCTCGGCAGCGGGCACGGCAAAGCAGGCGGTGGATGAACTGCGCGAAAAAGGGCATAAAGTCGGTGTGTTGAAACTGCGTGTTTTCCGGCCATTCCCGGCGCAGGAAATCGCGCAGGCACTGAAAAATTGTAAAATAGTGGCGATCATGGACCGCTGCGAAAGTTACAATGGCAACGGCGGGCCGCTCGGTAGCGAGGTTACAGCAGGATTGTTCCGCTATAAGGTGATGATTGAGGCAGTAAATTACATATACGGGCTGGCAGGGCGCGATTTTACGGTGGAGGATGCGAAGTCCGTTTTTGCGGAGATGGAAAATGCGGTTGCCACGGGCGTTTTGCCGAAACAATACCAATACATTGGATTGCGCAGTCAGGAGGCGGAGCAATGAGTGATTACAGTTTAAAAGAAATGATGAATAAACCGGAACGCCTTGCCCCGGGACACCGCATGTGTGCGGGCTGTGGGGCAACCATCGCGGTGCGTGCCGTGCTGCGCGGGCTCCACGCGGGCGACTATGCCGTGATCGGAAACGCGACCGGATGCCTTGAGGTATCAAGCTATATGTACCCGTACACCGCATGGGAGGACAGCTACATCCACAACGCGTTTGAAAACGCGGGCGCGACGCTTTCCGGGGTGGAGACCGCGTACAAGGCGTTAAAAAAGCGCGGCAGGATCCCGGCGGATGTCAATTATAAATTTATCACGTTCGGCGGGGATGGCGGGACGTATGATATCGGTTTCCAATCGCTCTCCGGCGCGATGGAGCGCGGGCATGATTTGGTCTATGTCTGCTATGATAACGGAGCGTACATGAACACCGGTATCCAGCGTTCCTCGGCAACCCCGATGTACGCGGACACAACAACAACGCCGGTTGGGAAAAAATCGGACGGCAAGCTCCAGGGGCGCAAGGATCTGGCAAGCATCATCGCGGACCACAACGTGGCCTATGTCGCGCAGACGACGCTGACCACTAATTTTGTCGATATCCATAAAAAATCCGAGAAAGCAATCTACACGCCGGGCGCAAGCTTTTTGAATGTAATGGCACCGTGCCCGCGCGGCTGGCGGTACGATACGGCGGATATCATGAAAATCTGTAAGCTGGCGGTAGAAACCTGTTACTGGCCGCTGTTTGAGGTGGATCACGGGAAATGGATCTTAAATTATGAGCCGAAGAAAAAACTGCCAATCGAGGATTTCCTGCGCGAACAGGGACGGTTTAAGCATTTGTTCAAGCCGGGCAAGGAAGATTTGGTCGCGCAGTTCCAGGCGGAAGTTGACCGCAGGTGGGAAGAACTGAAATATAAATGCGCGCGGTGATTTTCCGAGCCTGAAAAAACAGTAAAATCCCGTACCGTGCCCGGAAAGAATTTTCTGGGAGCCATGCGAACAGAAAATCCTTTCCCCGGTCATTGGGTACGGGGAGGGATTTTACGGGACTTAAAATAGGAGAATATTAATTGTAAGGGAGACGAACACTTACAAGACAAAGGATGAATGTGGTCTTCCCGCCTGCCTACTGGCAGTTAAATGTGAAAGGATCAGATGATTTGAATCATTTTCTATATGTACTTGAAAAATTTCCTGAAGTCTTTGAAGGCGTGAAATAGTTTTCACTAAACCAGAATAACAACTAAATATGTTACAAAGCAAAAGCCTTTATATCTTAACTGATATAAAGGCTTTTGCTTTATGTATAAAAATGTTTACAGGAGGTGGACTGAATGAAAAAGAAACTACAAAAACGGGCGATAAGTTTGTTGCTTGCCTTGTTTATGGTGTTGTCAAGCTTCGCGCCACGGATTACTTATGCTGTTGATACAGGCTCCAACGACAATAATGCAGGCGGTGAGAAAGTAGCAGCAACTTACAACATGCATGGCTGGGGTGCAATGGTAACATTGGTAACGGTGAAAAAAATGATTACAAGACAAAGGATAATGAGTTGGATGAACTGGCGGGGGTTTGGTATGACTTTTGACAAAAGATATTCTAATGGTTGACAGTAGCTAAATTTTAAGATATGCTTTGTATAAGAGGTTTATAAAGTTTTGCATTGGATAAAGAGTGGGATG
>CAYMGZ010000337.1:0-2386 GCA_964390095.1 uncultured Lachnospiraceae bacterium
CATCCAGAGTGTCTTTTTGGAGGCCTTTTTTTAGGGAATAGGCAAATGTGGCATATTGTTTTAAATCAATCCGGTAAGCTTTTATTGTTTTTAAATCTAATCTTTTCCTATATTGGCAGTATTCAAGGTATTTTGTGATATAGTCGTTCAAGGTGATCATTTTGGTATACTCGTTTGGTTTTGTTTCTATTATGGGGAATTTTGCCGCAGTTGTCCACTGTTTTTCATTGGCGTGTCGTGAAGGGGAGAATGGATTTTCGGATGCTGAAAATTTTTGTTCATGCAGTGTGGTGCAATTGCTGAATATTTCTGGCAATTTGTGTTAGTGACAAATTAGCGAAAAAAAAGACCGCAAATGCTACACTTTGGTCATTTGCAGTCTTTCAAATTTTAAGGAAATCTTAAATTGACAAACCATGTCATGCTATGTAAAATAGGAATGGTATCATGTATGATAGGAAAAAAGTGGAAAGGAATAGGGAAGGATGTTATTTTCAACAAGGAAATTAGACCCTGCGTACAATAATGCGAGTGCGTTTCAGATAGCGCTGTTTACGCTGAATTCAGCGGCAACAACGCTTTATTTGGTGTTGATGGAGTACGTTGCGTACTATGTCAATGGGATCGTTGGGTTTACGGTGGTTTTCGCTTCGGCGCTTTTGACGGCGCTGCGGGTGTTTGACGGGCTGATTGACCCGATGATTGGGTTTATTGTGGACCGGTCGGAAGGGCGGTTCGGGAAATTCCGCCCGTTCATGGTATTGGGGAATCTCCTGATGCTCATCAGTGTGTCTTTGATGTTCAATACGACGCATCTTGTTCCGATGGTGTTACGCCTGCCATATTTTGTCCTGGTTTATGTTATTTATGTTTTTGGGTATACTTTTCAGATGATTGTTGCGAAATCCGGACAGACGGTGATGACGGACAATCCGAAGATGCGGCCGCTCGTGAGTTATTTTGATTCGCTTTTTGTGACTTCTGCCTACGGCGGGATCGCGCTGTATGCGTCCGCGTATTTAGTGCCGAAGTACGGTGGCTATACGAACCCCGCATTGTTCCGGGAATTTACGTTTGTGGTCGCGGGGCTTTCGATCCTTTGCACGGTGCTTGGCATCATTGGCATATGGAATAAGGACCGGCCGGAGTATTACAGTGCCGGGGCGGGCAGCAAAAAGATTAAACTGCGCGATTACTGGGAGGTGCTGCGGCACAACCGCCCGATCCGCCAACTGGTCCTCTCAGCTTCCGTAAACCGTTTTACCTCAACGGTATATAACAATGTGACGGTCGGGGTCATGCTCTTTGGCATTATGATGGGGAATTATCCGATGGCGGGGCAGATTGGGCTTGTGACCATTTTGCCGAACCTTGTGATTGTGACGGCCGGGGTGTCGGTGGCACAGAGGATCGGGCAGAAGCATACATACACTTTTTTTATGTATGCGGCAATTTTCTTCCAGGTCATCATGACGGTGTTTTTGATGTTTGCGGACCTTAAGGTGATTGCGTTTTCGAATCTGTGCGGGACAACCATTGCTTTTATGGTGATTTACATTTTCCTGAATGGTTCCAAGTCGGTCAGCAACAGTATTGTGGTGCCGATGATTGCGGATTGCTCCGATTATGAGGTGTACCGCAGCGGGCTGTATGTGCCGGGCTTCATGGGGGCATTGTTTGCATTGGTTGATCAGGTGATCGGGGCACTTGCCACGATTTTTGTTGGCGGGATGGTGGCGCTGATCGGTTTTACGGACATGCTGCCGCAGGTGGAGGACAAGCTGACAAAAGAGCTTGCGGGGGTGACGATTTTTATGTATTGTATCGTGCCGATGCTCGGTTGGATTTTCAGTTTGTTTGTGATGCACCATTATGAACTGGACAAGGAAAAAATGCAGGAAATCAGCCGCAAGAAGCACCGGAAGATCCGGAAAAATTAAAAACCAATAAGATTCCTTCCCATGGCCATGGGTGCTGGGAGGGATTTTATGGAACTGAAAATCAATAAAATCCCGCACAGCGCCCGGGAAGGAATTTCAGGGAGCCTGGCGGACGGAAAGTCCTTCCCATGGTCATGGGTGCGGGGAGGGATTTTATGGAACTGAAATAGGAGAGAAAATGGAAAAAGAAAAAAAGCAGTCCGCGCTGCGGGCGAGCAAAAACCCACTTATCAAGCTGTTTTTTAAACTTTGGGATATTTTTATGACAAGGGAAGTGATCACATACCTGATTTCCGGGGTGCTCACGACGATTGTAAACTGGGTGCTTTACTGGCTGCTCGTGGAAAAGATTGGTATGGAGGAGCTTTCCGGGAATGCGCTGGACTGGGTTCTGACCGTGGCATTTGCCTATGCAGTCAATGCGTTCTGGGTATTTCGCAGTGAGT
>CAYMGZ010000337.1:2396-3787 GCA_964390095.1 uncultured Lachnospiraceae bacterium
CGGATGGCAGGCCGAGGGGCGCAAAATCGTTAAATTTTACGCCGCGCGGTTTTTGACCTTTTTGGTCGAGGAGGGCGGCATCCTGCTTTTCGTGAAAAAGCTGAAATTCAACGGGTTGGTGGTCAAGGCGGCATTGGCGGTAATAGTGATCATACTAAATTATATATTTAGTAAAGTTTTTGTATTCTTAAAGAAAAACGATTCGCAAAAATAGGATTGGTCTGCAGGAGGGGAAAATATGGCGGAGGTTGTGTTAAAGAAAGGCGAGGGGCGCAGTTTAAAGGCTGGCGGGTTATGGGTCTATGACAATGAGGTGGCTGAGGTAAGGGGTAGTTTTACAAACGGCGACTTTGTTGATGTGTTAGATTTTGACGGATACTATCTTGGAAAGGGCTTTATCAACGAGAATTCCAAGATCCGGGTGCGCGTGATGAGCCGCAGGATGGGGCAGGAGATTGATCAGGAATTCCTTTCCATGCGTGTGCGGGATGCGTGGGAATACCGCAAGAGAACCGTGGATACCGAAAGCTGCCGTGTGATTTTTGGCGAGGCGGATTTTTTGCCGGGGCTTGTGGTGGACAAGTTTTCCGATGTGCTTGTGGTGCAGTCGCTCGCACTTGGGATTGACCGCATCAAGGGTCAGATATTATCTGCATTGACGGAATTGATGGAGGCGGACGGCATCCATATCCGGGGCATCTATGAGCGCAGTGACGCAAAAGTGCGGGCATTGGAGGGGATGGAGCGCGCCAAGGGGTTTCTTACGGAGCCTTTCGATCCGCAGGTGGCAATTGTGGAAAACGGGGTGCACTATCAAGTGGATATCGCGGATGGCCAGAAAACGGGCTTTTTCCTTGACCAGAAATATAACCGGCTCGCAGTCCAGAAATTAAGCCGCGGGCTTCGGGTGTTGGATTGTTTTACACATACGGGTTCTTTTGCGTTGAATGCGGGGCTTGGCGGCGCAAGTGAGGTGACGGGCGTGGATGCATCGGAGCTTGCCATCACGCAGGCCAAACGGAATGCAGATTTAAACGGGCTTGCGGACCGTGTGCACTTTGTTTGTGCGGATGTGTTTGAATTGCTGCCGGAACTGGAAGCAAAGGGCGAGAAATATGACCTTGTAATCCTTGACCCGCCGGCTTTCACAAAATCGAGGGATTCCGTAAAAAATGCGGTGAAAGGTTACCGGGAGATCAACCTGCGGGCAATGAAGCTTTTGCAGGATGGCGGGTATCTTGCCACCTGCTCCTGCTCCCATTTCATGACACCGGAGCTGTTTGCACAGACCATCGGGCAGGCGGCGCATGGCGCGCATAAAAGGCTGCGCCAAGTGGAGTACCGCACACAGGCACCGGACCATCCGATTTTGTGGGCGGCGGAAGAGTCGT
>CAYMGZ010000338.1:0-3781 GCA_964390095.1 uncultured Lachnospiraceae bacterium
CTTTGGCAGGTGTTCCAGCCGGTTGATGATGTGCCCGGCGATGGAGTCGTAGTCGTCGGATTCCAAGGAAAGCCCGAACGCGTCATTGATGTCGTCCAGTTTCGCGGCACCCTCGGCGATGTATTCGTCCGCCGAGATGGCACGGATGGAATCGACTTCGTCGGCATCGTACTCATCCCGGATTTCCCCGACAATTTCTTCCAAAAGGTCTTCCAGTGTGATCAGCCCCGCCGTTGCGCCGTACTCGTCAAGCACAATCGCCATCGCAGTGTTGTTTTTGCGCATTTCGCTCATCAACTCGGAAGTTTTCTTGAACTCGTAGGTGAAAAACGGCTCGCGCAGGAAATTCTGGATGCGGAATTCTGCCGGTTCCCCCTCGTAGAAAAAGATATCCTTCAGGTTGATGATGCCTATGATGTTGTCCCTTGTCCCGGAGTAAACCGGCATACGGGAATACAGATCCTGCCGGAATGCCGCCATCAGCTCGTCATAGCTCATCTCGCTGTTCGCGAATACCATGTCAATGCGCGGTACCATAATGTCTTTCGCGAGCGAATCGCCAAAATCCACCACATTTGTGATCATCTGGTGCTCCTCGTTTTCCAGTACCCCTTCCTCGCGGCTGACATCCACGACCGTGCGCAGCTCGCTTTCCGTGATTGGGGCGGCTTTCTCGTTCGGGTCGATGCGCAGGAGGAACATAACGCCATACGACAGCTTGTTCACGATAAAGATCACCGGGGTCAGCAGCCTTGTAAACATAAGGAAAAGCGGCGCGTACATCAGGGCCATCTTTTCGTTGTGCAGTGTGGCAAGGCGCTTCGGGGTAATTTCGCCGAAGATCAGGATCAGGAGCGTCAGGATACCGGTGGCGATTGCCGCGCCTTGGCTTCCGAAAAGCTCCAATACGACGGAGGTCGTAAGGGAGGAAGCGGACAGGTTTACGACATTATTGCCAATCAGTATGGCACTTAGCATATTCGCCGGGTTCTCAATCAGCTTTAACATGGTGACGGCACGCTTGTTTCCATCCTCCGCGAGGCTGCGCGCACGCAGCTTGTTTACCGTGGTGAGGGAGGTTTCCGCCGAGGAAAAGAAGGCGGACAACAACAACAGGATCAATAGTATCACAAATTTAACCGCGACACTGGGGGGCACAAAAATCACACTCCTATTTGATTATATTTTGGACGGGGTGGAAAAGATGAATGAATGTCCGCAAAATTGGGAAAATATAACAAGCCGGGCGGTGAAAAAAACATCTTGCCACAATGTCCATTTGGTGTTATTATAAAGGAAAATGCTGTAGTTGTCAAATCGAGAATGTGCAGTTGATAAAAAATTTACAAAAAATCAAGATGTGCCCGGACAGTGCCCAGTGGAATTTATGGGAGCAGAGCGAACCAAAAGTCCACTGCGGAATTGGTACTGGGAGGGCGCACGCGGAACTTAAAAAACAGCGTGAGCCCGGACAGTGCCCAGTGGAATTTATGGGAGCAGAGCGGACCAAAAGTCCACTGCGGGATTGGTACTGGGAGGGCGCACGCGGAACTTAAATAGGCAAGGGCGCTGTTTCAAGGGGGTTCTTGCGTTTTTTTATGGAAAAAATCAGAGTTCTGTGCTATACTTGGCTTCGTGCGGTGGAGGTGGCATATGTACACCGTAAAAGGAAATTTATGGAGGTCTTTATGTTAGAGTTAAAGCATATATCATTTGAAGCCGGGGAGGGTGTTTCCGGCAGGGACATCATCCGCGATGTGAGCGTAACGCTGCCGGACAATAAATTTATCGCGGTTACGGGTCCAAACGGTGGCGGGAAATCGACCCTCGCCAAACTGATTGCGGGGATTGAAAAGCCCACGAAAGGGCAGATTTTGCTTGACGGGGAGGATATCACCGGACAGGGCATCACGGAGCGCGCGAAAAGGGGGATCAGTTATGCGTTCCAGCAGCCTGTGCGTTTTAAGGGGATTACCGTGAAGGATCTGATCGGGCTTGCCGCAGGGGAGAACATCAGTACGGCAAAGGCCTGCAATTATCTTTCGGAAGTTGGGTTGTGCGCGAAGGATTATATCAACCGGGAAGTCAACGCAAGCCTGTCCGGCGGGGAATTGAAGCGCATCGAGATCGCGACGGTGCTTGCAAGGAAAACAAAGCTGACGCTTTTTGACGAGCCGGAGGCGGGGATTGACCTTTGGAGTTTTAAGAACCTGATCCGGGTCTTTGAGAAAATGCACGATGAGACACATGGTTCCATCCTGATCATTTCGCATCAGGAGCGGATTTTAAACATTGCGGACGAGGTCATTGTCATCGCGGACGGGAAGGTGGTACAGAGCGGTTCGCGGGAGGAGGTACTTCCGGGGCTTTTGGGGATGGCATCGGGCTGCCAGTTTACGAAGGGCTGAAACAGTTGCCACAGGACGTTATTTATTATGGAAGAAACACGGCAGGATGCCATCCCCGGTGGAATGGGGAAGTGCAATCATATGCCATAAACATAGTTATCCTTTTAGAAAGAGGTTTTATGATGGATCAGATACAGATGGAAATGCTAAAGCAGGTGGCGGACATCCACGAGGTGCCACAAGGGGCCTACAATTTCCGCATCAACGGCAAGGGTGAGGCGCGGAACACGACGGAACATATTGATATTGTGACGAAAACGGACAAACAGGGGATTGATATCATCATCAAACCCGGCACGAAAAACGAGAGTGTGCACATCCCGGTCGTACTGAGCCAGAGTGGCATTACCGACTTGGTGTACAATGATTTTTACATTGGTGAGGATGCGGATGTGACGATTGTGGCGGGCTGTGGCATCCACAACGGCGGTGATGCAAAATCGCAGCACGATGGCATCCACACGTTCTATGTCGGGAAAGGCGCGCGGGTGAAATACATTGAAAAACATTATGGTTCCGGGGACGGAAAAGGGGAGCGTGTGTTAAACCCACAGACAATCCTAGAACTTTCCGAGGGGAGTTACCTTGAGATGGATACGGTGCAGATCAAAGGTGTGGACTCGACCGTGCGCACGACGCGCGCAACACTGGCAGACCGCGCGACACTTGTGATCAAGGAGAAGATCATGACGCATGGCACACAATATGCAAAGACGGATTTTATCGTGGACTTAAACGGGGAGGACTGTGGGGTGAACCTGATTTCGCGCTCGGTTGCAAAGGATCATTCCCACCAGATATTTTTTTCAAAGATCAACGGCAACAATAAGTGCATGGGGCACAGCGAATGCGATGCAATCCTGATGGATGAGGGAAGTGTCAGCGCGGTGCCGGAAATCACCGCAAACCATCTGGATGCAAGCCTGATCCACGAGGCTGCGATCGGCAAGATCGCGGGCGAGCAGATTGTGAAGCTGATGACCCTGGGGCTTACGGAAGCAGAAGCCGAAGCACAGATCATCAACGGGTTTTTAAAGTAGGGATCGGGAGGGATTCTGCGGAACTTCTGACAGCGGAATCCCGGAAGATGCCCGGAAGAAGATTCTGGGAGCCATGCGGACAGAAACTTCTTCCGCGAGGAATTGGGATCGGGAGGGATTCTGCGGAACTTCTAATAGGAGGAATACGGGATGCATTATACAAAACAGGACATCATCCAGATGGTGAAGGACGAGGATGTGGAGTTTATCCGCCTTCAGTTCACGGATATGTTCGGGAATTTCAAAAATATGGCAGTCACGACGAGCCAGCTCGACAAGGTGCTTGAGAACCAGTGTGTATTCAACAGTTCTATGATCGAGGGATTTTTATCG
>CAYMGZ010000339.1:0-3778 GCA_964390095.1 uncultured Lachnospiraceae bacterium
CATGTTCAGGTGAATCCAGAACAGCGGCTCCTTGTAGTCATGGAACACATTGCGGTAAAACTCCTTGTACTGCTCCTCCGTGCACTCATTCGGATGCTTTGTCCACAGCGGGGTCGTGTCATTGAGTGGCTTCGGACCTTTCTTCTTCTTTTCCTTGCCAGTGTCAACCTCCTTCGCCGTACCGTCCTCGGAAACTTCCGCGTCGATGACTTCCTTAGCCTTGCCGTCATCGGAAACTTCCGCATCAATCACATCCTGATCCGCGCCATCCCCGGAAACCTCATCCTCTTCGTCCTCGTCCTCCGGCTTTTCCTCCACGGTCTCGTTCTTAAAATAGATCGGAACTGGCATGAAGGAACAATATTTCTCGATGACTTCCTTTGCACGGTACTCATTCGAGAACTCGTAACTATCCTCGTTCAGATAGAGCGTGATTTGGGTGCCGCGTTCCGCCCAGTCGCCCTCGCCCATCTCAAAGTCAACGCCCTCCTCGGACTCCCAGTGTACGGCCGTGGCACCCTCCTGCCAGGAAAGGGTGTCAATTGCCACCTTGTGCGCCACCATGAACGCGGAGTAAAAACCAAGCCCGAAATGCCCGATGATCTGGTCCTCGTTTGTCTTGTCCTTATATTTTTCAAGGAACGCCGCCGCGCCGGAAAACGCAATCTGGTTGATATATTCCTTGACTTCGTCCGCCGTCATGCCGACACCGTTATCAATGAACTTGATGGTCTTCTCCTCCGGGTTGACCAGCACGCGGATGGCAAGTTCCTGCCCCTCCGGGATGCTGTACTCGCTCATCAGTTCCAGTTTTTTTAACTTTGTCACCGCGTCGCAGCCGTTCGAGATCAGCTCACGGAAGAAAATGTCGTGGTCGGAATACAGCCACTTTTTAATGATTGGGAATATGTTTTCCGAATTGATCGACAAACTGCCATGCTCTGTGTTACCCATGAAAATCACTCCTTTTTCTAATTTCAGACGTTGCCCGTCCGGTTTTCGATACGAATACTATACTACGCCCTTTTCCAAATGTCAACAGGAAATTAGCACTCATTTCGGTTGAGTGCTAATAATTTAGATTTTTTTAATACTTTCGCCCCTTTCACATTTTACACTTCCTCGAACAATATCTCATGCCCCACCAAAAATTTCTTCACCCACTGGTCAAATTCCCGCTCAAACATTTTGTCCATCACAAAGCTGCAAAAACCGACCCCCGTCACCAGCATCAGTTCCCCCGCCTGGAATTTTATATTGATGTATGCCCCGGCGATCTGCCCGATATCAAGCTTCGCCCCGGAATCCGCAAGCACTGCCTGCACATCGTTTTTGGGCAGCTGCAGCACCAGGCTTAACAATTGTGGGGTCTTCGTCCCTTTGATTGGCGCAAACACCAGCGGCTTTAATTCCTGCCACAACATAAAATCCGGCTCAGGAAGTTCTGCAAGTTCATCCTCCGTGTAAAAGTCATGGCTGCGGTGCCCGTTGACCTGAAAACCGGCGGCTGTCTGGATCTGCCCCTCCCGCACGGCAAAATGGTCAAAATCATCTTTCTGGAATAGTTTTGCCATGAATTTTTTAACTTCCTTAATCTGAAACGCTACCATAAAGAAACCCTCCCGTTATTGTTCTCCAAATTTTGTCATTTTGCTACAACGTGAATAATCCTGCCCAAAAACGCAATAATAATTGTCACAATGAAATCCGGCCGGATTTCTTGTTTTGATAAATCAAATATTGTTTACCCGAAAGGAGCGATTTCCATGAGAGCAAGCGAAAACACCTACGAAAAGGTTGCAGAAAACTGCAGCGCCTTCGAGCCGAAAAAAGATGCGGAGCGGACAACCAACAGCACCTGCGAATCCTGCGGCTGCCATGTTTCCTGCACGACCTGCAAGCATTTTGACCGCAACGAGCACTGCGTCCTTGACCTGTATGACCAGATTGTTAAGGACCACCATTTCGAGTAGGGCGAAAAGACCGGAACTGCAGCTTTTGCGATTCCGGTCTTTCTTTTTTGCACGGCACAAAACAGCCTTTCCCCGAACACCTACCCAAACCAAAAGGCATGGCAGCAAACCATCCTGCCCCCTGCCTAGACCACATACCCAAACACCCATAGCAGCAAAAGATGTGCCGGGTAAAATGCGTAGAAGGCATATTTAACATTTGCCCCCCGCTTCCCGTTATACAAAAAGATCGGCACAAAAGCAACAAGACCTGCCAATTCGAGTATATTCGTAAAAAACAGCATCACGACTGCCATCCCAAGGAACAACAAAAACTTCCTTCCCCGGAGAAGATAAAATACCATGATGAACAAAATCCCGCCCATCCCATAATCCGTCTTCAAAAGTGACGCGGCGCAGCCAACCCCCACAATGGCGGCCACGCCAAGGGTATTAAAAACCAATGGCACTGCCAGATATTTCATCTTGATCCATTCGTAAAGGTACATCAGCACCAGCCCCAAAAGAAGCGTCACCATGACGTTTTGGTAGCCAAAAGCATCCTCCAGAAGGAATTCCCCGCCCTTGATCTGGAATGCCAGATCAAAAGGCAATTCCGAGATTAGCGCAAAAACTGCCATCCGCAGCATGTATTTCCGGCGGTCGCGCGTGTGGAAAAAGCCTTCCACCAACAAAAAACAGTAGATCGGGAAAGCAATCCGCCCAATCATCCTGCCGGTAAGGTAGGCGATGGGCAGCTGCCTTTGTATCCCGCCGATGGAAACCATGCGCAATGTCTGTGGAATAAAAATCTCCGTGAAATGATCGATAAACATCGTGACACATGCGATCAATTTCAGCACAAATGTATTCACATTACGCCTCCTCTTCCCTGATTACCTCATTTTCCGGCGGCATCTCTTTTCTGCCCGCCATCCTTTGTGGAAACGGTGCGGTTTCCCATGCCCCTTCGGCCTGGAATCCATTCTCCCCGGCTTTTTGTTCCTTGGTTTCCTTCCTGCCTGCCGTATCCTCTACCACAGTCCTTACGCCGCCATCTGCCACGGCTTCTTCCTCCACGGCACCCGTCGCCACGGTCCTTCCACTTCCATCTTCCATGGCCGGTAACACCGCTTTTTCCTTCCTGTCCCCTTCTTTCCCTTCCGCCACTCCCTCCCCGGTATTTTCCGCCTTCCTTCCCCTGCGCTGCGCCGGTTTTTTCCCCACCTTCCCGATGAACAGCGCAACCGAGCGCGGCGGTACCTCAAAAGTCCGCTCCCCTGTCACGGCACAGTCCGGGTCGGAACAGAGCAAAAAGGAAAGTTCCTCCCCGCCACCTATATCCGGCAAATCAAATACATGTGGCTCCCAATGCATGTTTGCTGCCAAATAAATACTCTGGTCCGGTGTCTTGCGGTCAACCATCGCGTATTTCCCGCAAAAAAGCACGGCAAGCGTCCTGCTATAATTGGAATAATCCGGGTACCACGCCTTCGTTCCATGGCGCGACACATCCGGGCAGCCGCACGAAATATAATCCATGCCCCGCAGCGGTACTTTATTGCGCAGTACCGGGTGTGCCTTGCGCAGCGCGATCAACTGTTTTACAAATTCAAACTGATCCCGGTTCGCGCGCAGTTCCTTCCACGATACCCATCCGATCTCATTGTCCTGGCAATACGCATTGTTGTTGCCCTCCTGCGTGTTGCCAAATTCATCCCCCGCCAAAAGCATGGGAGTCCCAAGCGCGATAAAAAGCAGGAGCAGCGCATTGCGCCGCATCTGGGCGCGCAGTTTTAAGATCTTTTTCTTTTTGGTCACACCCT
>CAYMGZ010000340.1:0-3773 GCA_964390095.1 uncultured Lachnospiraceae bacterium
GAGATGGTTAAGTACAGCAAGAGCAACATCCTTGCACAGGCTGGCCAGTCGATGCTTGCACAGGCGAACCAGTCCAACCAGGGCGTACTTTCCCTGCTCGGTTAATTAATGGAAGGAGGATTCCAATTATGAGAAAATTTAAGTTTATGTCAAAAGCTGTTGTCGGGATGATGGCAGTGGCGATGACGATGGGAAGCTTTAGCGGTGTGGCGTTCCGGCAGCCGACGGCGGTGTATGCGCTGGATGTAGCTACTGATTTTAGTGTTTCTCTGGTTGGCAGTGAAAAGGTAACGTACCTAGCGGACTCAGAATTTGTTGTTCAAGTAGCTTTTAAAAATGGCGAAACATTGGGTTCTGGTCAGACTTTAGCATGGACATCGTCGGATGATACTAATATTACTCTAGAAGATGTAGCAGGTGAATCACTCCAGAAAAAGGTAAAGATCGGTTCATCTGCCGTTCCAGGAACAGAGGTTAAAATTATGGCTTCTGTTGGCACAGCCCCAAATGTGATAAAAGGCGAGTTCACCTTTAAGGTTGGATATCCGACATTTACTTTAAGTGCAGCAGACGGAGCTGAAACAATTGAGCCGGGAGGTAGCCTACAAATCAGTGCTGACTATGAGGTTCAATCAGGAGAAACATTGTCATACAAAGTAGGTAGTCTATCTGAAACCGACAGTGAAACAATTGAACCAATTTCGGGTGTAACAATATCGGCAGCAGGTCTTCTGCAAGTTGGTGAAGATGTTCCGGAGGAGACAGAGATCTGCGTAACAGCAGAGGTTACAACGGGGCAGGATAATGCAAAAGAGGTGGTTGCTATAGGAGATTACCTTTTCATCACAGTTGGTGTAGATGCCCCAGTTATTACAACAGCAGCTCCAACGGTCGATTATGAAAGCATGACATTAACTTTTTCGACCTCTGACCCGTACTTTACCGTGGATGTTTTAAAGAAGGCGGACGACAGGGAGAAACCATCAAAGTCATACACATATACAGGCGGTAGGGAAGTTAAGATTGACCTTGGTTTCCTTAAGTTAAAGAACGACAATATCCTGAATGTTTATGGCTGCAACGAAGACAAAACCAAAACCAAGTTGGTTACGGTTGGTGCACAGCCACCAAAAGACAAATTCAAGATTGCGAAAGAGAAAGTAAATGAAAGTGAGCTGTGGAAAGCATTGGGTATGGAGAGCGAGGCTGTGGCAAAAGGGTATCAGTACCGCTCTGTGTTTGGAAGTAACTGGTATGACCTCACGGAATTTAAGTATACAGACGCATCAGTGGCTGGAACAACCGTTGTTGTCCGCAAGAAACCAGTGACGGAAACCGAAGCAAAAGCGGATACGGCAGGTAAGACGAAAGCTGCCCCTGCCGGCCAGGAAGTAAAGGTTAAGATTGCTGCCGCTGCAAAGGCTCCGTCGGTGAAGATCGCTTACGACAAGGGAACAGTTGGCGTTAAGAAGAGCGGGCAGGTAATGGGAATTGCCGGAATGGCATCCAAGGACTTCGTAGTACCGGACGAGAATAACCTCAGTGTTGAGGATATCGTAGACCTGTTAGTAGAGAAGGGGAAACTCCCAACAGGCCAAACGAAGGAAACCCTCCTGGCCAATGGTTTTGCTTTGGTCGTAATTGCACGGAAGGAGGGTAAAGCAGACTCAAACCCAGCATTGATCCAGATCAAGGCTCTGCCGCAGGTTGATACAGCAAAGACCACGACATCAACCGTGGTAATGGCGAATGGCAAGAAAGTCACCTTGAAAAAGGGTACAAAGGATACTGCCAAGGTAATGCTCAGTGGTGATGTTGCTTCCTTTGAATATCAGGATTCGAGTGGAAAATGGAAGAAAGCTTCCGACAAAGAGATTGCTCCAGTTAGTGGTGGTCTGACTGTCCGTCTTGCAGGTTCAAAAGAGGGTGACGGCAGCTTGCCATCCGTAGGGGTACCGTTGACACCAGAAGCAACGGCATCGGACATTGATACGATCACAGTCGCAGCAGATGGCACGGATAACCCTACTGACTTAAAAGCGGGTGCTCTTACAGCAGAGAAGGTGTTTAAGTTTAAGGCAACCGCAAAGAAAGGTAGTGAAACTGTAACGGAAGGTGTTGACTATACATGGAAAGTCAAAGATCCTAATGGCAAGGAACTGAAAGAGACCGATGGCTTCACATGGACTGGTGCCACACTGAAAATTGCAGCAAAGACCGAGTTAGTAGCAGGTAAATACACCGTTCATGCGGAATGTGGCTCAGCAACAGTCACCCCTGAGGAAATTGTAGTAGCTGAGCAAGCTAAGGTTTTTGATGCCGTTGAAGTTACACTTGATCCTAGTACACCAACAACATACACCATAGCAAACTTTAAAACAGCTGTTGTTTCAGCGAATGGGATTAAAGTCAGTGCGAAAGCGACAAATAGCGGCACAGAAGTAGCAGGCGTAAGTTTTTCATGGTCAATTACAAAAGGTGATCAGGCAGTAACTGCAATCAGTGTTGGCACAGATGGTAAACTGACAATTGCTTCTGGGAGTGAGAGTGCTATTGTAGCAGGTGATTATGTAATTACCGCAACAGCTACCCCGGCAGATGGCGCGGATATATCAGACGATGTTACCATTACCCTTACTGCTAACTAACACAAGTTGTTTTGGTTCTGAAAGGCTCAAAGAAACTGTTACAAAAGAAATATTGCGATAAAATAGCAACATAACAGGCTACTATCTGATGGAACATAACAAAAAATAAACACCCCACCTCTATTCTGGACGGGGATTCGGTGACAAGGAAGTTCCCGTCTATGAACTACCCAAGGCTCATAGACGGGAATTTTAACATTCTCATATGGAGATATTTCATCATTTACTGGAATACCCGAAAGATATGCTCGGCCAATAGAGGACTGCCCCCGATGGTCAAGAGGAAAAAGTATTATGACTTAATGGAACAAGCAGCTTAAAAGGTTTCGTGAAGAAGTGTGAATCCATAACCTGAATTTCACAAGGTAGGTCTTTTTTTATTTGTGCTTATTATTCCTAATTATCCAAATAGACAAGCAATGTCAATAAGAACCTCATTGATATTGCAGGGGGGGATTTACCGCCCATGCCATTATTCCCCTTTATCCTTCTTGCGCATCTTCGAGTCATACAACCCCAGGACTTTTTTCGTATTCCGCATGGAATCCAGCATGGGTTGCACCTGCATCTCGAAGCAGCCCGCCCGGATCCATCCTGCATCCCTTTGCCAAACAGACATGCCGTCACCCTCACCCATCCACCCCCTGCGCACACTGGTGTTACGGATGCTGATTGGCTCCTGTAGGTATGCATTGTTCGTTCCTCGACTTCTTTGCATCCGCCCGCAAAAACACCCTGCAGAACGCATCCAGCCGCCCCATGTCCTTCCTGATTCCCGCCCGGAACCATTGCAAGGGACGAAAAGCGGAGCGCCTCCCGTCCGATGACCGTGCCAAGCAGTTCCCACCCGGCCACGAAATTCATGGCACAGACATCCTTCAGGCTGATGGAGATGACCGGGGATTGCCCCATATATTTTTTTCACAGGTTTCCTTCCCACCCGCGATCTTTAGCCCGTCAAAAAAGCGGGCATCACAGCCATATCCAAAAAAACATTGGAGCATGCCCATGTCCGGTGATTTCCCCAAACGCCTTGGGCGCGTAAAAAGGTTCACCCCGCCCCAGACCCCATATCCCACACTGCCCTATGTATCCTTCTCCCCCTTGAAATTATACTGCGTCAGG
>CAYMGZ010000341.1:0-349 GCA_964390095.1 uncultured Lachnospiraceae bacterium
TTTTTGACGCACGCAAGGTGCAGCTGATGGTGGTTTGTCGGATCATGCCCGAACATAATAACGGAAATGATGTCAAGGGATTCCGGGTTTTCGGAAAACTCTTTCGGGAGATATTTCCGCAGGAGGGCGGCTTTTTCGGAAACCGTCAGATTGGAAAAATCCAGTTCCATATTTTCCGGATCCATGGAAGCGGGATCGGCGGGCTGTATCGCGGAAGTTTTCCGCTGCCGTCCGGCAGGAGCCTTGGCGGCTGGCTCATCCTCGGCTTGGGCTTTTTTCTTTGTGGAAGCCCTTGTTGCCCTTGTGGTTTTTCCTTTTGGTGGCGCTTCCGGCGGTGTGCCGGGGTCTG
>CAYMGZ010000341.1:359-3755 GCA_964390095.1 uncultured Lachnospiraceae bacterium
TCTGCCGGTTTTACCGACATGGCGGGATTGTTTGCGGTTTCTTCCGTTGATGTGTCAGGATTTCCGGTTGCCGATTCCTTTAACATTGTATTTGCCACAAATTGTTCTGTTTCGGCCGTTCCTGTGTCTCCTGTTGTTTTTGAGCCTTCCGGCGGGATTTCCTGGGCTGTTGCCGTATTTCCTGCAGATTTGCGCGCCCTTGCCCGAACCGGGCTTTTGGCTGTTGTGGCGCGCTTTTTGGTTGTGGCACTTTTTTTCGCAGGGACGGAATCCGTGGCAGAAGCTGTCTTGGTGGAAGCATCCCCGGTGGTGTCCGCTGTTTTTGTACCGGGATTTTCAGCCGGTTTCCAATTGTTTTGATTGGTTTCATTGTCGGAAGGTTCCGCTGCCATAATACCGGGATCCGGGAAAGAATCCGTTCTGTCAGGAATTCCAGTGGTTATGTTTCCTGTGTCCGCGCTGGAATCCATGGAGGAATCCGTTTCGCCAAAATCCCCGGCTGTCATGTTTTTTGTGCCGGTATCGGAATCTATGGAAGAATCCGTCCCATTAAAGTCCCGGGTCGCCATGGTTCCTGTGCCGTTGCCGGAATCCGTGGAAAAATCTATCCCGCCGGGATTCCCGGTTGTCATGTTTCCTGTGCTGGTATCGGAATCCATGGAAAAATTCATCCCACCAAAGTCCTGGGTCGCCATGATTCCTGTGCCGTTGCCGGAATCCGTGGAAAAATCTATCCCGTCGGGATTCCCGGCTGTCATGCTTCCTGTACTGGTATCGGAATCCGTGGAAGGGTCCGCCTGACAGGAAGCTTTGGCTGGCATTTCACTTTTCTGCCCGTGAACCACTTTTTTCGCGGGGGAAGCCCCCCCTTTGCGTGGTTCCTGTTTTGCCGCAGAACCTGCATTCCGTGCGGCCTGCCCGGCATCCGCCTGTAAGGCGCGGTGGACATTCATCCTTGATATGGACATACCGCGGTCTTGCCAGAACTTTACCACGGCATCAAAACCGCCATCGTTTGAAACAATCACATAATTTGCTTTGGAGGCGGTCTTCATCAGGTAGCCAAGATAGCTTACCAGCTGGAAGTCAAGTCCGTTTTTGCCGGGATTGCACTTGATCATTTCAAAACGGTCCGGGAATTGAAGGATCAGCTGAAGGTCCAGGTAAGATACATACGGGGAGTTTTCCGTAAAAAACAGGAGAATCTGGTCGGTACCCGACTTTGCGGGCAACAGATCCTTCCATGTTGAGCCGACATTTTCCGTATCAACTAAATATACTTTTTTGGTTGCCATAATTTCTCTCATTCCGCCACGGCGCACCATAAGGCGGCCGCAGCTAGGTATTGTTACAGTATAATCATGTGTTTACGGCGCAGGTTTTGGTATTTCCGTAAAATAGCGGGTTCCCAAAACGATACGCCAGTCCTGCCCGGACATTACATCCGTGCCGCGTTTGGCTAAATGGTTTGGGGCAGGGCTAAGTGAGTTGGTTATGGCACCGGATAGGGATAGTATAGCAGAGACAGTCAGGTAATGCAAATAAAAAATTGTTTTTCTTAATATTGCCATTTTCTGCGCTTTGTTATATGATGGTAATAGTGGGAAGATTTTTATGGCCAGAGCCTTTCCGGTTGCAGACCGGAGGTTAAATATGGCGCAGGGATACGGGCCTGCGGGAAAGAAGGGGAAAGAAACAATGGATGAAGTGAGATTTCTTACGGCGGGCGAGTCAGCGGTGGTCGTGGAATTCGGGAAAACAATCAATGATGTTTTTTACCGCAAGGTCAGGATGCTTTTGGATACCTTGGACACCCAGCCGATTGTGGGCGTGGTGGACGCAGTTCCATCATTCCGCTCGCTTTTGGTATGTTTTGATCCGGAACGCATTGAGAGGGGAAGGCTTGCGGGGCTTTTGTTGGAGCGGTGCAAAAAATTGCCGGCTCAGAAGGGGGAGGACCGGGTGGTTATTGAACTTCCCGTGTGCTACGGTACACGTTTCGGTGCGGATTTCCAGGCAGTTTCTGAGCAGGCGGGGCTTGTGGGGGATGAGCTTTCTGCTTTGCATTGCGGCCAGGATTACCGCGTTTATATGTTTGGCGGCCTGCCGGGGTTTGCGTATCTGGGTGGGTTGGAGGAACGCCTAATCCTGCCAAAACCGGAGCGGGCAGGTAAAAAAATACCGATGGGTTCCATCTGCATCCAAAAAGAGCATACCGCACTCTACCCGATGGACGCGCCGGGCGATTGGTGGGTGATCGGCGCAACGCCGGTCTGCATTTATGATGCTGGGCGTGAGCGGCCGTTTTTGTATGAGGCAGGGGAATACCTGCGTTTTGTGCGAGTCGCACCGTTTGAATATTATGATATCCGGAGGATGGTGGAACTCGGTGAGTACCGGTGCCGCGTGACGAAAAATGGCGTGGAATGTGGCAGCAGGGATGCCGGGACGGCACAGAAGAAGGGAAATATGACCGTGGATATGGGCGTGCTGCCGCCATCCGTCTTGCAAGGGAACGAAGAAAAAGAAAATACGCCGGGGGCAGGCACATTTATGGCAGCCGCGCGGGAGGAAGCCCAAAGCAAGAGAGGACAGGACCAAAAAATACCCGCGCGTGGGAAGGCCTCGCGCAAACAGAAAAAAAATGCGGGAAAAACCCCGGAACCAAAGCGGGGCTGTTTTGAAATCCTGACACCGGGAATGCTTACGACAGTGCAGGATTATGGGCGTTTCGGTTATCAGAGGTATGGTATTTCCGTCAGCGGTGCAATGGATTTTGTATCTTACGCTTTTGCGAACGCACTGGTTGGGAATGTGGATGGTGCGGCGGCATTGGAATGTACGATGGTCGGGCCGGCATTTACCGTGAGGGAAAATATGGTCATTGCCGTGACGGGTGCGGACATGCAGCCGTCTGTAAACGGAGAGCCGGTGCCGATGAATGAGGCAGTGAGACTGCGGCGCGGTGATGAGGTCACGCTGGGGGTGGCAAAATACGGATGCCGTACATATTTAGCCGTATCGGGCGGAATTGACGTGACACCTACATTTGGAAGCCGCTCAACCCATGTAAGAAGCGGCGTTGGGGGTTATCAGGGACGCAGGCTTATGGCGGGGGATGTATTGTTTGCCGGGTTGCCGGAGAGGGCGCAGGAGGCAAAGAAGGTAGGGGAAAAAAGGCAAGGTACAGGGGGGCAGCACCAGAACATGCAGGTGGCCAAAGTCCCGGAAAAGTTGAAGGAGGCTTCCTTGGCTGCCGTTGCGGCCGGCACACAGGATATTGTCACGCTCCGCGTGGTCCAAGGACCGCAAAAGGAATATTTCACGATGACTGGGGAGCAGGTATTTTTCAGCGAAGTGTACCATCTGACCGAAAACTGTGACCGCACAGGATAT
>CAYMGZ010000342.1:0-3731 GCA_964390095.1 uncultured Lachnospiraceae bacterium
TCCGATTGGATTGACATGAAACACCGTTTTTACATTTCTTTCACATACGCCATAATATCATCATAAATTGCCCGGTAGCCGTCTTCATTGATGTGCAGCCCTTCGATGGTGTACTCGGCTTTTAAGCGCCCCTGCCCGTCCATAAGGTTTTTATTGATATCAATATAACGTGCGCCACATTTTTCGGCAAGCTTTTTTACCTCTGTGTTGGCAGTGCGGATTTTTTCGTTGTTCCGGACTCTTAGGCATTCTTTCATGTATTCTGCGGCAGCTTCGTAATTGACCGGGTAGTATGCCATCATGTAGATTTTTGTTTCGGGAAGTTTGGTTTTGATTGCGGAAATTATTTTATCGTAAGTTTCCATCAATTCCGAAATCGGGATGCGGCTATCACTTAAGTCGTTGGTACCGATGTTGATAAATATTTTGGCCGGGTTTAAGTCAGTCGCGCACACGTCGATCACCGCGAGGAGTTCGCGGGATACAAAGCCGCCGATCCCCCGGTTGTAGATGATTGTAGGGTCACTGTGTTCCGCCAGTAATTTGCCAATTGGGAACATTTCCATCAGGGAAGAACCGGTAAAGACGGTCTGGCCGGGGATGGCGGTTTTGTTTTCTTCGCGGTAGCGTGCGATTTTTAATTCTTTTTCGTCCATTTTTAGATGCCTCCTGTGATTGGTTCTGGTTATGGGCTATTGTAGCACGGATGGTTGGAAAGTGCAATTTTATTTTGGGGGAAATCCTGTATTTTATTTGGACTCCCCAAAATGCAGGGAAGGTTGACTTAATAGTGTTCATGAAATATAATGGAAAGAAAAAAAGAAGTGGCAGTATGGAAAGGGGGATTTTTCATGGAATACAGGACAAATAAAAGGACGGGGGACCGCATCAGCGTGATTGGGCTTGGTACTGCTTATATTTCGGAGGCGGCGGAAAAAGAGGCGGTTTCGGCTCTGCGGTATGCGTATGAGAACGGGGTTAATTTTGCGGATTTGGCAACTGCCGGGGCGAAAACGTTTTTGTACTATGGGAGGGCATTTGCGGATGTCCGGAAGGAGATGATGTACCAGGTTCATTTCGGGGCAAATTATGAGACGGGTGAATATGGATGGACAACCAGTCTTGAGAAGGTAAAAAAGCAGGTGGACTGGATGCTTGCAGGGCTGAAAACGGATTATGTGGATTATGGGTTTATCCACTGTCTGGATTCTGCGTCGGATTGGCAGGCGTACCAGAAAAATGGGGTGCTGAAATATTTGCTTGGGATGAAGGAGCAGGGGGTTGTAAAGCATATCGGGCTTTCCACGCACACGCCGGGAATTGCGGAACTGGTGCTTGATAGCGGGCTTGTTGACCAGTTGATGTTTTCCATCAATCCGGGCTATGATTACCGGCATGGCGAGTATGCGAACGGAAGCACGGATGAGAGGATGAGGCTTTACAGGCGGTGTGAGGCGGAAGGGATCGGGATTTCGGTGATGAAGCCGTTTTCCGGCGGGCAGCTTCTGGATGGGAAAACCTCGCCGTTTGGCAAGGCGCTCACAAGATATCAGTGCATCCAGTATGCCTTGGATAAACCCGGGGTACTGACCGTGCTGCCGGGGGTCCGGGATATGGCAGATGTAAAGGAGCTGCTGGGATTTTTTGATGCGGCGCGCGAGGAGAGGGATTATGGGGTGCTTGGCACGTTTACGCCGAAGGACGCAGTGGGGAACTGTGTTTATTGCAACCACTGCCAGCCATGCCCGGCAGGGTTGAACGTGGGGCTGATCAACAAGTATTATGATCTGGCAGCCGCAGGGGATGCGATGGCGGCGGATCACTATGGGAAACTGGAAAAACATGCATCGGATTGTGTGGGCTGTGGGCATTGCGATCAGCGCTGCCCGTTTGGGGTGGAGCAGTCGGGGCGGATGAAGGAGATTGCGGGGTATTTTGGGGTGTGAAAATCCCTTGGGCATTTGCCGCATTTGCTTATATTTATAGGCAAATGCGGCGGATCATTTTATCGGGCAAAAAGGCGCATGGTTCACAATTTTAGTGTTCCATACGCCTTAATTTCAAACGTTCTAAATCCTGCTGATGTGTCTGCGCTGTTGTATCCAAAAAATCACCTTCTTTCGCTGCTTTCATTATACACTAGACAACGCCCTTTGAAAACTAAATTATATATAAAGTTTTTCCTGATCAAAGCGAGGTGTTTCTGTGGGTGGGATGCAATGACTGTTCCGCGTGGGGGGCGTAAAATGTTTGTGCGGTGCTGCGGGGGTACTCTTTGTTGTACTTCCCACAATACCGCACAAAGGTGGAACAATCTATATATCCGGTGATTAAAAATCGCTGAATATATACCCCCTCCGGGGGTATATACCCTAAAAGGGGCTATGCACTCGCACGAAGTTGTAGATGCCGCAGGGCGGCCGTGCCTGGCGCAGCCTGCGATAATGAATCGCCAACTATCTACTTATGATTTTTTACTCCCTTGGTGGATTTAAGTTCGGAATGGAGTCTCTTAAATCAGCGAGTGTTTCGTCCGAATCCTCAATCGGTTCTCCGTCCATATGACATTCCTCCAGCCATAACCGGATCGTATCTTTGTTTTTCAGGTCTTTCAACAAACTCAGGTCCACATCATAAAAATCATTATAACCCAGATCCAGTTCGGTAAGATGTTCCAATGTACATAGGGACTTCAACGTTTCGTTTGTAATATTATTGACACTGCGCAGTGCAAGTTTATTTAAACTGCCCATTGTCTGCAGTGAGGTAAGCACTGCTCCTAAATCGGCGAATGTCGTGCGGCTAATATCAAGATTCTGCAATTGCCCAAGTCCTGTTACTACCTGATCAAAGGTCATTGTAACCGCGCTGCCTGTCACCACTTCATTTACGCAAATTCCAAGTTCTGTAAGATTCCCCATACCGGCAAGCGGGCTGGTATCCTGAATCCAATAATCATTCATATAAAGGATATTCAGATCTTTACCAGGAAGCGAACTGATATCAAGAACAGGGAGTTCCGGATCGCTAACGTTTCCTCCAATTCTAAGTTCGGTAAGGTTTCCCGCATCCGCAAGCGGGCTGATATCCGCTACGAAATGTCCGCCCAAATCAAGAACTCTAAGGAATTTCTTTCCTGCCAATACATTGATATCGCTGATTCGCTCAAATTGTGCTTCCTGGTTCCAGTTGGAAATACGAAGTTCCCTCAAATTCTGCGCGCCGCTTAGAGGGGAAAGGTCACTGACCTGATGCCCGTCAAGGTGAAGCACTTCGATATCCTTTCCTTCCAGTGCCTTGATATCCTTAATCTGTCCACTTCCATCTATGGAGGAGAGATAAAGTTCATGCAGATTTGTCATATTCTCCAGTGCTTTCAGATCGCTGATTGGATTCCCGGTTAAATTTAAGCTTTCCATCTTTGTCATATTTGCCAGTATGCTAATATCCGAAATCCCGTTATTATAACGGCTATTTCCAAGCTGAAGGTTATTCAGATTTACCATATCTTTCAAGACGCTGATATCGCTGACCCGATGCCCGTTCAAATTTAGGCTCTGTAAATCCTTTCCTTCTAGCGCGCCGATATCGCTGACCCCGCATTCATCATCAATTCCGCCAAGATCGAGATTTTTTAAATGAACGGCATTCTTTAACATATCAAGATTTATGTTTTTGATCTGCTGCCCGCCAAGCCATAATTCTTCTAGCTCCGTCATCCCGGACAGGGC
>CAYMGZ010000343.1:0-3717 GCA_964390095.1 uncultured Lachnospiraceae bacterium
AGGGAAAAAAGTATGGTCGGAAGCTTTGCCAAGTGAGGGAGATTATTATCTTATTGATATTTCCTGGCTGAAAGCAACCACGGCAACGGAGATCAACTTAAAAGGTGACAAAAATGAAGAGATTGTCTCGGTGACACTGCCACTAAGGGAGAGCAAATACAAAATAAAGTTTGATAAGGTAAAAGGTATATTAACAATTACAAATTTGCCGTCCAGTGTGGAAAAACTTGAATGGCGCAAAGCAACATCTTATCAATGGACTGAGGTCACCGTTGACGATGCAAAAAATCCGGAATCGGCTTTTGCGAAAGCAATGAGTGAGCTCCGTGTGGCAGGTGCATCCATTTATGTCCGGACCAAAGGAACCAAGGGGGGGACGGGCGCAGGCGCGGATGCTGCTTTGGAGGTTGGCACACGGCCGGGCAAGGAGATAAAAGTAAGCATCCCGAAATTTTCCAATGCCCCGAAGATTAAGATTGACGGATCCAAAATGACTTTAAACACAACCACCTCGATGGAGTATTCCACGGACAATGGTAAAACTTGGATGCAGGCGGAAAAGAAGCTTCCGATTGCGAAGGTAGCACAAGGGGCGCTTGCAGGGCCGGAGACATCGGGGCAGAAGCAAATTGTCTGGATCCGCAAGAAGGCAACCTCAAGGACACCGCAATCCAAAATCTGTGTATTGGAGATCCCGGCACAACGCCAGGCACCAAGCGGTGCAGATGTTCCGTCCAAGATGGAGGATGGGAAATTCTGCTTAGATTTCCAGAAGGCAAGCAAAACGAATCCGTATGAGTACACGGTTGTCAAAGCGGGGGATAGCCTTGATGTAACAAAAGCATCATGGAAAGCAGTGATTGCACCAAAAAAGATTTTGTTGTCAAACCGGACTGCGCCGACGGGAAGCATAATTTATGTGCGTAAGAAGACGGTAAAGCAGACAACAACGGCCAACTTTGAGCTTGCGTCATATCACTTGACAATTCCGGTGCCGGCTTATCCAACCAATTGATAGGCGGTTTGTGACGGAAAAATACAACAAACAGAATAAAAAAGGGGCTGCTACAAGAAATTTGTTTTGTAGCAGCCCCTTTTTGTGTAATTTACAGCAAAAGATTATTCCACCGTCACGGACTTTGCCAAATGCCTTGGCTGGTCAACGTCCAGCCCGCGCAGGTACGAGGTATTATACGCGATCAGCTGCAAGACAACCGCCGCCACAAACGGCGCAAAGCGGTCGGAAATTTCCGGTAGGTCAACCCGGAAATCGTAAAGCTCTTGCTCAACCACGGCATCCGCAGCGGCAACGAGAATTACAAACGCGCCGCGCGCGCGCACTTCCTTAATGTTGGAAACCATCTTCGCGAGGACATCGTGCTGTGTTGCAAGCGCAATGACCGGGACTTCCGGCGTGATCAGGGAGAGCGTGCCATGCTTTAATTCCCCGGCGGCATAAGCCTCCGAGTGGATGTAGGAGATCTCCTTGAGCTTGATCGAACCCTCGCAGGAAAGTGCGTAATCCATCCCCCTGCCGATGAAAAACAGGTCGTTCGCCTTGATGAGATGGCGGCTGATCTTGGTAAACTGATCTTTTTCGTCCAGTACCTTTTGGATGGACGGGATCATGGCGGCAAGTTCCTCCGTATATTTTGCGCATTCGCTGGTCGAGAGGCGTTTCAGGGCGAATGCGGCGCGGAAGGCAATCAGGTAGAACGCGGCGAGCTGTGCCGTGTAGGCTTTCGTGCTGGCAACCGCGATCTCCGGGCCTGCGTGGGTATAGAACACATGTTCACTCTCCCGCGCAATCGAGGAACCTTTGACGTTGACAACCGAGAGCGTCCGTGCGCCGTTTGCCCTTGCAAGGCGCAGCGCGGCCAGCGTGTCGGCAGTCTCGCCGGACTGGGAAACCGTGATTACCAAGGTGTTCCCGTCAAGAATCGGGTTCTGGTAGCGGAATTCGGAAGCAATATCGACCGTGACCGGGATGCGCAAAAGTTCCTCAAATAAAATCCGCCCCATCATCCCGGCGTGCATCGCGGTGCCGCAGGCGGTGATAATAATGCGGGAAAGCCCCGAAAACAGCGTATCCGGGATACCGTCCGCCGAAAAATCCGGGAGCATGTAAAACGCCCCGCCCTCATTGTATTTGACAAGGCGTGGCAGGATCGTGCGCGAGAGCGCATCCGGCTGTTCGTGGATTTCTTTTTCCATATAGTGTTTGAATCCATTTTTCTGCGCCGAGGAAACATCCCAGGTCACCGTCAGGTAATCCGGCGTTACCAGTGCGCCGTCAAGCGTTTTCACTGTAATTTCATCGCGCGTAAGGCAGGCAACCATATTTTCCTCAAGCACAAAATAATCCTTTGAGTAACGCAAAAGCGCCACCATGTCCGAGGCGATGATAGAGCCGATTTCCGTCTGGCAGGCAACGAGCGGGCTGCCCTTGCGGATGCAGTAAATCTTGCCCGGCTGGTCGGAGAAAAGGATGCAGAACGCGTAAGCCCCCTCGAGGCGTTTTGTGGCGGCAACAATCGCGGCGTGCGCATCCCCCTCATAAAGGCTGTCAATCAGTATGGCGGCAATTTCGCTGTCTGTCTCGGAAACCGGGGTGCGCCCGCCCGCAGCAAGCTCATCGCGCAATGCAAGATAATTTTCAATGATGCCGTTGTGGATCAGTGTAACCCTGCCATAGGCGTGCGGGTGCGCATTTTCGCGGGAAACGCCGCCGTGTGTTGCCCAGCGCGTATGCCCGATGCCGCAGTCGGAGGAAAGACCGCCCGGGACGAGCGCCTTTAACTCTGAAACCTTGCCGACCGATTTGATTGTCGTGATTTGGTTGTCCTTTGTAAAGCAGGAAATCCCCGCACTGTCATAGCCCCGGTATTCCAGGGCCGAAAGCCCGGCGAGCAGCACGTCCGTGGCGCGCTCGTAGCCGGAAAATCCGATGATACCACACATAAAATGAAGTCCTCCTAATTATAAGTTTTGCATACCGTCTTCCGGTACCAATGACCGGGGGCGGTATGCTGTTTTTGTGCAGTTCTGGTCTGTGCATCGGAAAAGAGAAGAATGCCGCTTCTGATTCGTGCCGTTTCTGTCTGGCGGTTGCCCGCTGGTTTACCGGCACGTAACACGTTCAGATCCATGGGGGAGTCCCCGCCGAAATTTCGAACACTCCCCACCTCGTTAACCTGCAAAAAAGCAGGTACATGGTGCTAATTTTATCCGTTGCAGTGTTTTTTGCCTGTAAAGCAATCCAATATCCCATTAGGGTGGCATGTGATTGCCTATGTGCAAAGAGTATCGTATCAAAAAACACTGCATTGAAAAGCCAAAAAATAACCGATGCGCGCAAAGCTTATTTCATGGCGGAGGATGTAACGTTCCGCAAGAGCTTTCGGAAAACATTTCTGTCAGAGGTATATTATCATAAAAAAGCGGGAAAATCAAGCTGACAATCCGCTCTTACAGATAAGGGCGGATTTTTCAGCTTTTTCATTGTATGCGGGGGAAGGCGAGAAGGTGCTTTTGGGTGGAATGTGTAGGTGAAACGCCCTAGGAAAAAATAACTCATGTATGTTTTAAATGGGATCTACATACACATGTGCTGTTATCGCCGTGATCATCATCATACCAAAGTACATGAAAAACTCTTCCCGTTATGTATCCATATAATCTATGGCGGCCAGTTATTCTCAATGATATTAATGACTC
>CAYMGZ010000344.1:0-309 GCA_964390095.1 uncultured Lachnospiraceae bacterium
AACAGGATATATCCAGTAGAATAAAAGCATTGTAATTTTGTAGGAGGATGATTTTACGATGGATCAGGAAAACAGAACAATCAATAAGGGCATTCTACAGGGTTGGACGATTGTTAGCACGATATTGTTTCTGGCATATGTCCTCGAAGTTGTGAAGGGAAACCGCACGGTCGGGTATTTTACAGTTTTTGCGCTTTTGCTGATCGTGCCGTTGGTGATCGCATGGGTGGTTTACCGCAAAGATGAGGCGAGCGGGAAAATCAAGTATCTGTGTGCGGTTTTTTATGGGATATTGTACGTGTTTGTGCT
>CAYMGZ010000344.1:319-3708 GCA_964390095.1 uncultured Lachnospiraceae bacterium
GTGACACCGTTGGTATTCAGCTACAGCCTGCCGGTCCTCTATCTCCTGATGCTGAGCAATGACGCGAAGTTGCTCAAGTGGCTGGCGGTCGGCAATATTTCCGCGAACTTTGCCAGCATTGTGGTACAGGTCGTGGTGGACCACAAGAAGCCAAGCGAGAATCTGACGGAATGGGAGATTCAGGTTGCGGCAGCAGTCCTGTGTTCGGTTTTTGCCTATATGGCATGCTGCATTTCCTCAAAACTCCATGGTGCGCGGGTGAATGCCATGGCGGAGAACGAGAAGAAACTGAAAAATATTTTTGAGAAGGTAACGGAAGTGACAGGGGGAGTTGAGGAAGATACGGAGAGGCTTCTGGAAAAGCTGGTGGAACTTGGGGAATCGGCCGGCAGGACGGCGAGCGCGATGGAGGAGATTGTGAACGGTTCGGCACAGTCCACCGACATGGTGGAGCGCCAGATGCGCATGACTTCGGATATCCAAACCATCATCGACCGCACGGGTGGACTGACGGAGCGCATCAATAAAAGCGTTGGGGAGACGGCCGAAAAGGTCAATACGGGAATTGTAAATATGCAGAAGCTTTCTGACAGTGCGAAGGAAGTTGATGAGAACAGCAAACAGGTGCTTACCCATATGGAAATGCTCAAGGCAACGACGGAACAGGTCCAGGGGATCATTGATATTATAAGCGGCATTGCCGGGCAGACAAACCTTCTGGCGCTGAATGCCTCGATCGAGGCGGCGCGCGCGGGGGAGGCGGGCAGGGGCTTTGCCGTGGTCGCGGAGGAGATCAATGCCCTTGCGAACCAGACAAAGGATTCCACGCAGAGCATTGCGCAGATGGTGGGCACGCTCCGGGAAAAGGCTTCGGAGGCGGTATCGGCAGTCACAAGGATGGCAGAGCTGAATGCACAGCAAAATGGCATTATTTTTACGACAGGGGCAGATTTTGATGTGATCCGCCTGGCGGTGGAAGATGTAAAACGGGACATGGATGAGGAGAACGGGCAGATAGAAAAGCTGATCTCGGCCAATGCGCAGATTGTGGAGAGTATCCAGACAATCTCGTCGGTGAGCGAGGAGGTCATGGCAAGTACGGCGCAGACACAGGAGATCACGGAACAAAACGGGCACGCGGTGGACGGGATGAACACCCTTGCGCGCGAGCTGGAACGGCGCGTTGTCGAGCTGCGCAGTTATATGTAAGGTATGGTTGTTTTGGAACTGCGCAGTGACAGGGTCTGGCTTTGCGTGGCAGAATGGGGGAAAGATGAAATTAGTATTTGTAAGGCATGGTGATCCGGATTATGTGCACGATTCCCTGACCGAAAAAGGCAGGGTGGAGGCGGGGATCCTTTCGCACAGGATCGCAAAGATGGAGGTGCGGGATTTTTACTGCTCACCGCTTGGCCGGGCGCGGGAGACGGCGGCGTACACTCTGGAAAAAATTGGAAGAGAAGCGGTGGTTTATGACTGGCTGCGGGAATTCCCGGGATATATCCTTGATGAGCAGACGAAAAACCGCCGTATCCCTTGGGATCTGATGCCGCGTGACTGGACGGTGCGAGGGAGGCTGTATGATAAGGAGCAATGGCTCTCGGAACCCCTGATGCAGACGGGTGACGTGGCAGAGGTTTACGCGCGTGTCTGTGACGGGATCGATGCGCTGCTTGCGGGCTATGGCTATGTGCGCGATGGCGGGTTTTACCGGACGCAGGGCGGAAATAAGGATACGGTTGTGTTTTTCTGCCATCTTGGGATTACTTTTGCCATCATGTCGCATCTGATTGGGCTTTCCCCTGTGATGCTCTGGCAGGGGTTTTTCGTGGCTCCGACTTCGGTGACGACCCTTGTGAGCGAGGAGCGTATCCCGGGCGAGGTGTTTTTCCGGTGCACGGGGCTTGGGGATATCTCGCATTTGTATGAGGCGGGGGAGGAAGCGTCGAAATCAGGTTTTTTTGAGGAGATGCGGTAAAAAAATAAGGCCGGGAATCTGTTTTTAGGTTCCCGGCCTACGATTCCCTCCTTGCTTTCCCAAAACGGGAAATCATGCACAACCTTTGTCCCGGTTCGGATGTACTTAAAAGTGCGCTGGAGGTTCGCAGAAGTCCGTTGGAATACAAGGACGATAAACAGACTTTCGGCTATGCAGAAAATCTTGCTGAGCCGATACAGCGCTTTGCTGATGTACCGGGGAAAGAACTAATACAAGCAATGGAGATCAGACAATGAACTGAATGACGTGCAAACTTATGCTTTTGATGATGCCAGAGCTCCTTCTGTGCTTGACGTAGCAGATCGAATTATTGACAGTAATGATATGGACGGTGTAGCAAAGTTTATAGAGGAAAATCTTCTGTAATAGAGAGGTTGGTATATGAAATTTATAACGAAAGAACCAATAAACAAGGGCTGGTCAAGTGATAAAAAATACTGTGTTACTGATGAAAACGGCACACGGTATCTTTTGCGTGTTTCCGATATTGCACAGCATGACACAAAACAGTCTGAGTTTAACATGATGAAACAGGTAGCTTCTTTTGGGGTGCCTATGTGCCAACCTATTGAGTTTGGTATTTGTGAGGATGGCGTTTATTCCATCCAAAGTTGGATTGACGGCGAAGATGCAGAACAGGTCATGCCGGGCTATTCTGATACCGAGCAGTATGTATATGGCTTGGAATCAGGACGTATTCTTCGCAAGATCCACTCCATTCCTGCCCCTGCAACACAGGAGGATTGGGAAATCCGTTTTAACCGCAAAATGGATTATAAAATCAAAAAGTACGGTGAATGCCCTGTCAAGTACGAAAATGGACAGGCATTTATTGACTACATAAATGAGAACCGTCATTTGCTGAAAAACAGACCGCAGGTATATCAGCACGGCGATTATCACATCGGTAACATGATGATCGACCATAACGGTCAACTCCACGTTATTGACTTTAACCGTAACGATTACGGTGATCCGTGGGAAGAATTTAACCGTATTGTATGGTGCGCTCAGAAAGCTCCTCTCTTTGCATCCGGTATGGTGAACGGATACTTTGATGATAACGTACCTATGGAGTTTTGGAGATTGCTTGCGCTTTACATTTCAAGCAATACTCTCTCGTCTGTATATTGGGCAATCCCGTTCGGACAGGACGAAGTAAACACTATGCTGAATCAGGCCAAGGAGGTTCTGTCCTGGTACGATAATATGCGAAATCCTGTGCCGACATGGTATTTCAAAGGATATTATCTGCAATACATTGACGGGATTCCTTTCAAGCTGAAAAGTGCTTTTGATTTCAGTTTTTTGAAAGAGTATGGAACGGTGTTCAAGGTTTACGATGACCAGGATTCCGGAAACATCTGCTTTGGTACAGAAAAAGACGGTC
>CAYMGZ010000345.1:0-3708 GCA_964390095.1 uncultured Lachnospiraceae bacterium
AGCCGGAACATCGAATACGTTTTTTTTGCGATGAACGCCGCCACAAAGAGCGAAACCGGCGTAACAAAGATTACCACCAGCGTGATTTTAACATTGACCGAAATCATGAACAACAGCGTGCCAAGGATCGTGATCACCCCGGTAAATAACTGCGTAAAACCCATCAAAAGACCGTCCGAGAACTGATCCACGTCCGCAATCACACGGCTGACTACCTCGCCGTAGGAATGTCCGTCAATGTACTTGAGCGGCAGGATCTCGATCTTATGGAACGCCTCACGCCGGATATCGTGGATCACATGGTAAGCAATGCGGTTGTTGCTCACATTCATCAGCCATTGCGACACTGCCGTAAGCAGCACAATGACTACGATTTTCTTCACGATGGAAAGCACCGGGTCAAACGCCACAAGCCCTTTCTCTATAATATAATCAATCGCGTCACCGGTCAAGATTGGTACATAGAGGGTCAGTGCTACCGTAACCGCTGCGCAAACGATGGAGAGCGCCACGAAAAACCAATAACGGCGGATGTAGCGCAATACTTTTTGCATCGTGCTACGGTTGGCGGATTGCCTTTTTTTATTGTCTTTTACGGTATTCCCTGATTTTTGGTTTCCATGATTTACTTTTTTTTCCATATTTTCTCCGCTCATCCCTGCGCCCCCTTCCCTTCTTCCTTCTTAAACTGTGAATAATAAATTTCCTGATAAACCTCGCAATTTTCCAAGAGTTCCTCATGCCGGCCAATGCCCGCAACATGCCCGTCATCGAGCACCACGATCTGGTCTGCGTGCATGATGGAAGCCGCGCGCTGCGACACAATGAACACGGTCAGTTTTTCTTTCATCTCGCGCAATGCGTGGCGCAGTTTCGCGTCCGTTGCATAGTCAAGTGCCGATGCACTGTCATCCAGCACCAGGATTTCCGGTTTGCGCACAAGGGCGCGCGCGATGGTCAGGCGCTGCTTCTGCCCGCCGGAAAGGTTTTTGCCCCCCTGTGTGACCGGTGCGGACAACTTCCCGTCTTTTGTATCCACAAATTCCTTCGCCTGCGCAACCGCAAGCGCCTCAAACATTTCCTCATCCGTTGCGTCCCGCCTGCCCCACGCAAGGTTCTGGCGGATCGTCCCTTTAAAAAGCACCGCTTTCTGCATGACCATGCCAACTTTGTCACGCAATGCTTCCATCGGGTAGTCCTTCACGTTGATCCCGTCCACCAGCACCTCGCCCTCCGTCACATCGTAGTAGCGCGGGATCAGGTTGACCACGGAAGTTTTTCCTGAACCGGTGCCGCCGATGATGCCGATGGTCTCGCCCGGCTTTACTTTCAGGTTCAGGCCGGAAAGTGACTCCGCGCCTGCGCCGCGGTACGTCAGGCCGACATTTTTAAATTCCACGGCATAGGCGGGAATGGCATTTTCTGAACCGGCCGCAGCGCCCGCAAGCGCCGCTTTTTTCTTCTCATACTCCGCCGCATCGCCATATACCATGCTCGGCGTGATCTCAAACACCTTCTCAATGCGCCCCGCACAGGCAAGCGCCTTTGTTATCGTCACAATTAGGTTCGCGAGTTTTACAAGCTCCACAAGAATCTGCGACATATAGTTGACCAGCGCAATCACCGCACCCTGTGTAATCACCCCTGTGTCCACGCGCAGCGCACCGACCCAGATCAATGCCGCGATGGAAAGGTTGACCACAATATATGTCAGCGGGTTGGTCAACGCGGAAATCCTGCCGACGCGCATCTGCAATTTAGTCAGCGCTGTATTTTCCTCCCCGAACTGAGCGATTTCTTCCTGCTCCTTGGCAAACGCGCGGATCACACGCACGCCCGTTAAGTTCTCTCGGGTTTTCCCAAGTACACGGTCAAGGCCTTTTTGCACTTTTTTAAACAGTGGCATCGTGATCATCATGATGCCGAACACGATCACCGAAAGCACCGGGATTGTCACAACAAAAATCAATGCCGCTTTCACATCAATCGTAAATGCCATGATCATCGCGCCGAACACGATGAACGGCGAGCGCATGAACAGGCGCAGCACCATATTGACACCGGACTGCACTTGGTTGATATCGCTCGTCATGCGCGTGATCATCGTGGAAGTCCCAAGGTCATCGATCTCTGAGTAGTTCAGCCCCTGGATATGTGCGAACAGCGCGTGGCGCAGTTTCGTCGAGCAGCCAACCGCCGCCTTTGCCGCAAAAAACTGCGCCGTCAGGGAGCAGGCAAGCCCGATGATGCCGAGCGCCACCATCAGAAGGCACATCCGCACAATGTAAGGCCGGTCACCGTTTGCGATGCCGACATCAATGATTTTTTTCATTACAAGGGGAACAAAAAGTTCAAATAGTGCCTCTAGCATCTTGAATAAAGGCGCTAAAATGCTCTCCTTCTTGTAATCTTTCAGGAAGCTAAGCAGTTTCTTCATTTCTCTTTTCCCTTTCCATTTATAGTTCCGCATTTGCTGATTTTATAGTTCCGCATATACTGATTTCATTTTTTCCATGCTATTCTATATAGCTGGCGATTCATTATTGCCAACTGTGCCGGGCACGGCCGCCCTGCGGCATCTACAGCTTCGTGCGGGTGCATAACCCCTCCCCTTTGTTACCAATCATGTACCTCAAACATCACCTTGCATTTCTTCCGGTTACACGCGATCCCATACCAGAGAATCCTTGTCATTTCATTCTGCAGCAGTTTTGATTCATGTCCCATCCGCCTAATCTGTTCCAATGCTTCCGCACATCCCTGCTCTAAATTCCCGCCATCCGGGTATTTTACCTCGATGATAATCCCAACTTCCTGACCTTCATGTTCCACCATGATATCACAAAATCCATCCCCCGGTTCCATGTTCGAATATACCCACCAGTCGTCCCGGTAACTTAATAACCCAAGCAGTATTCTGTGGTAAAAATTTTCTTTCTTCGCTTTCTTGACATTTGTGTCACGGATGCCGATTGTTTTTAGCAGATAAGCATTGAACTGTTCTTCCACCATCTTCGCATCCGCCCGCAGAAATGCCTCGCAAAATGCAGCGAGCCGCGGTGTGTCCTTCCTGCTTTCTTCCTGGAACCATTTCATAATCTGCTCCGCAAAAATCTGACGGATTCCAAGGTTTGGAATTGCAAGTGCAAGCACATCCCCATCCACATTCCCGCGCTGCGTCAGATAACCCGTTGCGAACAACACACTCCAAAGATAATCCATGCCCTGGTACAAGTCACGGTGCATCAATTCCCTGTTTATCTTTTTGCAAACCGTCTTCCCCTCCATCAACTGCTCCAATTCCCGTTTTGTTCCCGCATCCGCCCCCTGCAAAAATTTCCGGATAATCTCATTCCCGCCTGTGTTAACCCAAAATGCGCGCGGCAGGGCATCCGGCCCGGAACATAACAGATCCACGCAATTGATCACATCCCATGGGCAATAAATATCCTTATTTCCAAAATGGTATCCACCATACCACATCTTGACTGATTCGTATTTTTCCCCAAATCCATAGTATTCCAGCATTTCCTTGACTTCCTGGTCCGAAAAACCAAAATACTCCCCACAACACACATCCAAGACGGAAAAAACTTTCAGATTATTCAGCCCTGTAAAAATACTTTCCTTCGCAATCCTAAGACACCCGGTCAGCACGGCAAACGCAAGGCTGTTGTTTGTTTTTAAACTTTTGTCAAAGAAAATGCG
>CAYMGZ010000346.1:0-1276 GCA_964390095.1 uncultured Lachnospiraceae bacterium
GCTGTAAGCCGTTGTCAGAAATCTTGGTAAAAAAAACTAACAATTGCATAAATTGCAGAATTATGTTATACTTAACAATAATAGCAAAGAGGTGCTGAAGATATTTCCTAAGATAGGAGGGGATGGGGTGGACGACAGAGAAATGAAACGCGTCATGATCAGTGAGATTACGCCAGGTATGATCACGGCACAGGATATTTATTCCAGGACCGACCAGTTGATCGTGAATAAGGATACTGTGCTCGGGGGGGATTCGATTGCGAAGCTGATGATTTACTCGGTTGGCGGTGTCTGGGTTTATGTGGAGGAAGGCCAGGGGACAAAGGAAGATGCCTACACGGCCGCCCTCCGCAAGGGAACCGATTTTGTCCAGTTCAAGCAGGTTTATGACGCTGCGGTGGATGCCGTGAAAGTTGCCTTAGAGCAGATTGTGCTTGGGGCAGGCCAGATCAAGCCGGATATGATGTTTGATGGTGTGCAGGAGATGATCGGGGAGGCGAGGAGCAATGCGCATATTTTTAACATGCTTCACTGCATCCGCGATTATGACGACCATATATTTATGCATTCCATCAATGTGGCCCTGATCTGCAATGTGTTTGCGGACTGGATGCATCTAAAGGATGCAGACAAGGAGGCGCTGACCCTGGCAGGGCTTTTGCATGATGCGGGCAAGCTTCTTGTACCGGAACGCATATTGAATAAGCCGGGCAAGCTGACCGATGAAGAGTTTGACATTGCCAAAATGCATGCTGAGAGTGGTTATGAGATCTTAAAGGGCGCGGATATCGACGACAGGATCAAGCGGGCGGCGCATGACCACCATGAGCGTTTTGATGGTTCAGGTTACCCGGCAGGTAAGGCGGGAAATGAGATTGACATGTTTTCCAGCATTGTCGGTATTGCGGACGTGTACGATGCGATGACAAGCAAGCGCATTTACCGGGGTGCGTTCTGTCCGTTCGATGTAGTCCGGATCTTCGAGGAGGAGGGGATGCACCTGTTTAACCCGCAATACCTTCTGCCGTTGCTCGGGAAAATGGCAGAAACATATATCCACCATACGGTGAAGCTCTCGGACGGCAGCCGGGGGGAGGTCATCATGATCAATCCGTTTGCCTTAGCCTCCCCGGTGGTACGCGTGGACAATACATTTATTGACCTGGCCAAAAGACAGGAACTTAAGATTGATGCAGTCTTATAAAGGCTGCATCTTCTTTTTGCGGAACTTAAAAACAGCAAGCGCCCGCACAGTGCCCGGAAACAATTTTCCGGG
>CAYMGZ010000346.1:1376-3699 GCA_964390095.1 uncultured Lachnospiraceae bacterium
CGGGAAATTGTTTCTCTGGTCATTGGGTACTGGGAGGGCGCATGCGGAACTTAAAAACAGCAAGCGCCCGCACAGTGCCCGGAAACAATTTTCCGGGAGCCATGTGGACGGGAAATTGTTTCTCTGGTCATTGGGTACTGGGAGGGCGCATGCGGAACTTAAATAAGGAGAAAAATAAGATGGAATCGAGGGCAGAAAAAGCAGGCGAGCTTTTTATGGAAGGGTGCAACTGCTCACAGGCAGTTTTTGCAACCTATGCGGATCTGTATGGCTTTGACCATGCGACGGCGATGCGCATCGCCGCATCGTTCGGTGCGGGCATGGGGCGCATGCGAGAAGTCTGTGGCGCGGTATCCGGCATGTTTTTGGTCGCGGGCATGGAGACCGGGGCAACCGAGGGGCGCGACCAGGAAGGCAAGCGGCGCAACTATGAAGTTGTCCAGCAATTGGCGGCACGATTTAAGGAAGAATTTGGTTCCATTGTCTGCCGGGAATTACTGGGGCTTGACAAAAAACAGCTCACAAAAGAGGAGAGGGAGCAGATGCTTGGCACAACGCCGCAGGCGCGCACGGCAGAGTATTACAAAAAACGCCCGTGCAAAGAACAGATCATCCGCGCGGCAAAAATTTTGGAGGAAACCATTTTAAAAGACCGTTTTTTGGACGGAAAAGATTGAGTTCCTAAAAAAAATGCCTATAAAAAGGTAGTGAAAAAAAAGAGGGGTAGGCCGTTAAGCCTAAAAAAGAAGAGGTATGCGATTGGTGCAAACCCGGAAAAGCATCTGGAACAGATCATGAATTTGTAATTTTATAACAAAAGGTACAGGTTTTGTTGTGGAACACATTCATGTGTTTGTCGTGAACTCAAAATTTGTGGATATTGCAATTTGCCAAAGAATATGATAGAATAGAACACCAGTACGGCGGGCTGTCCGTGCCGCCGTTATAAACCGGAAAACAAAACAGGAAGGTTACAGCCATGAGTGAACGTACATTACATATCCTGACAGATTCGTTTTGGAAAATATTGGTACCCGGGTTGAAATTGACGCTGCCGCTCACGGTGCTCGCCTTTGCAATGGCACTTGTAATCGCTACGTTGGTGGCGTTGATCCAATTTGCAAATGTGAAAGGATTCAAGCAGGTCGCGCGCGTGTATATCTGGGTGATCCGGGGAACCCCGCTGATCGTGCAGCTCTATCTCGTTTTTTACGGGATTTCGGGGCTGGGATACCTGATCAACCCCTTTGTCTGCGCCGCTTTCGTGCTGGCCATCAACGAGGGGGCATACTGTGCGGAGACGATGCGCGCGGCGTTAGAGGCAGTTCCTGCCGGGCAGATGGAGGCCGGGTACTGCGTGGGGATGAAATACCACCAGATTATCCGCAGGATTGTGCTGCCGCAGGCGATGCGCACGGCATTCCCGCCGCTTTCGAACTCGCTGCTCTCGATGATGAAGGACACCTCGCTTGTCGCAAGCATCACGGTTGCGGAAATGTTTATGGCGGCGCAGCGCATTGTGGCAAGGACTTATGAGCCGCTGTTGGTTTACACGGAAGTGGCATTGATGTACCTGGCGTTTTCCACCGTGTTAACCTGGCTGCAGCATGTGGGCGAGAAGCGCTTAAACCGCTACCGTGACACGAAGAAGACGGCCGCGCGCTAGGAAGGAACCGGGCAGCCGGCAGAAAGGGGGCATGGCCTTGGGCATGTTGGAAATTAAAGGTATCCGCAAGGATTTTGGGGAAGGCGAAGTTTTAAAGGGCGTTGATTTAAGCGTAGAAAAGGGCGATGTGATTGCAATCCTCGGCCCGAGCGGTTCGGGCAAGACAACACTTTTGCGCTGTATAAATTTTTTGGAGACGGCAAACGGCGGGACGATGTGCTTTGACGGCGAGGAATTCACATTCGGGCAGGTCAAAAAGAAGGATATCGCCAGACTGCGCAAAAAAACAGCATTCGTCTTCCAGAGCTACAATCTTTTTCTAAATAAGACAGCGCTGCAAAATGTGACCGAGGGGCTTACCGTGGCGCGCAGGATGCCGAAGGAAAAAGCGGTTGCCCTCGGGCATAAGATGCTTGATAAGGTGGGGCTTTCCGACCGTTACGACTATTACCCGCACCAGCTCTCCGGCGGCCAGCAGCAGCGCGTTGCCATCGCGCGCGCGATTGCGGCCGAGCCGGAGATCATTTATTTTGACGAGCCAACCTCGGCGCTCGACCCGGAACTGACCGGGGAAGTGCTTGGGGTCATGCGGCAGTTAGCGGCGGATGGGATGACCATGCTTGTAGTCACGCACGAACTTGGCTTCGCAAAGACGGT
>CAYMGZ010000347.1:0-3688 GCA_964390095.1 uncultured Lachnospiraceae bacterium
GTGTGCGGCACAACGGGAGGGGAAAAATGAACATCCAGTTATCAGAACACTTTTCATACCGCAAGCTTTTGCGGTTTACGCTGCCATCCATCGTGATGATGGTGTTCACATCCATTTATGGCGTGGTGGACGGGTTTTTTGTTTCCAACTATGCAGGGAAAACACAGTTTGCGGCGGTCAACCTGATCATGCCGTTTTTGATGATCCTTGGGACAATCGGTTTTATGTTCGGGACGGGCGGGAGCGCGCTCGTGTCAAAAACGATGGGGGAGGGGAAGAAGGAGAAGGCGCAGCAGATTTTTTCCCTGCTGATCTATGCATCCATCGCCCTTGGCATCGTGTTCAGTGTGACAGGCATTCTGTTTTTGCGCCCGGTCGCGGTGGCACTCGGCGCAAAGGGGGAGATGGTCGAGGACTGCGTCCTTTATGGGCGGATCATCCTGTCTGCGCTGACGGCGTTCATTTTGCAAAATGAATTCCAGAGTTTTTTCGTGGCGGCGGAGAAGCCACAGCTCGGGCTTTTGGTGACCGTGGCAGCCGGGGTCGCGAATATGGTGCTGGATGCACTTTTTGTTGCCGTTTTTAAGTGGGGCATTGCGGGGGCGGCACTTGCGACCGCCGCCAGCCAGATGGTTGGCGGGGTGGTTCCGTTCTTTTATTTCCTGCGCCCAAACACCAGTATCCTGCGTTTGGTAAAAAGTAAATTTGAGGGGAGGGTGCTGCTGCGGGCATGCACCAATGGCTCCTCGGAGATGATGTCAAATCTGTCGATGTCCCTTGTAAGTATGCTCTACAATGGGCAGTTGATGAAATTCGCGGGGGAGGACGGTGTGGCGGCCTACGGGGTGCTGATGTATGTCAATTTTGTTTTCCTTGCGATTTTTATCGGGATCGGGATCGGAAGTGCGCCGATTGTCAGTTACCATTACGGGGCGGAGAACCACGCAGAGTTAAAGAGCCTGAGAAGGAAAAGCACCGTGGTCATCCTGGTGTTTTCCGCCGCAATGTTTGTGCTTGCACAGCTCCTTGCCCTGCCGCTCTCAAAAGTTTTTGTCGGTTATGACGAGGGGCTTTTGGAGATGACCTGCAGGGCATTCCGTATCTGTTCGTTTATGTTTTTACTTGCAGGCATTAATATTTATGGTTCGGCGTTTTTTACGGCATTAAATAACGGGTTGGTTTCGGCGCTGATCTCATTTTTGCGGACGCTGGTATTCCAAGTGGTGGCGGTGCTGATTTTCCCGGTTTTCCTAAAGCTTGACGGGATATGGCTGTCGGTGGTGGCGGCGGAAGTATTGTCAGCACTTGTGACAGTGGCATTTTTGGTTGGGTTGAAAAAGAAATATCATTATTGACCGGGGAATCATGTTTACAAACACCCTGTTTTCCTGTATAATGAAGAACAATGGAGCGTGTGGAAGCGCGGTGCCATGAAGTGGCTCGGAGACTGAGGGAAATGGAAAGAGAAGGAGAGTTTGTATGGGAAAAAAAGGGAAAAAGCTGGCGGCGGTGCTGTTGGCGGCGGTACTGGCAGTACCTGCCGGGGTGCGGGGGGATGTGTCCGTCCTTGGTGCGCAGGTGGAAAGGCCGTATGGGAAGCTTTCCTATGATATGGGCAAGCCGGTGGAGCTTGTGCCGGGGGAAACGGTCTCGTTTCAGGTGGAGGAGGTCAAAAACAAAAATTGTTATTTTACCTTTACGATTGAAGAAACGAGCAAAATTGAAATCACGGGCAGGGTGGAGGGCGGCACGGATTCCAGCCTGAGCTGGAAATTCCAGAATGTTTATGCGGATAAGCTGTATTCAAAAGGGGTAGGGGGGCTTGATGCGGTGGACGCGGGGACTTACTATGTTGCATTTACCTGTACACCGAACCGTTTAAGCAAGGAACAAGTGCTTACCATTTCCTTTACGGCTTCCTCATGGGGCTTTGGCAAGGGCGTGGACGGCAAGACTACCGATAACCCGTTTTCGCTCACCGTGGGCAAGGATTGCGAGATCAATATCAATGAACGGTATGCCGCCCGCTACACGAAATTTACGCTGGAGAACGATACGGTCCTTGCCGTGCAGGGCAAGATTGCCGAGGGTTATTCCGAAGGGTCGATGCGGGTGTACAATGAAAAAGGTACGAACATCACCTTAACGGCGGCAGGGGTTTCCGAGTTAAAGTTAGCAAAACCGGGCGAATGGTCTGAGGTATATCGGGTCACATTAAAGGCGGGCACGTATTTTCTTGGTGCGAACTGGAGGGGGCATATGGATTCCACGGATTTTGTGTTCCGCACCGAGATTTTAAAGGAGACGGACAATACCCCTCCGGCAAAGCCGACAAAGCTCGTCTACAAGGCGGGGGAGGCGAAAGTGGCCGGAAACGGCGAGAAGAACGCGACGGTGTTTGTCCGCGTCGGGGATACGGTTTATACCGGGAAGGTCAGCAGCAAAGGAGCCTTTTCGGTCAAGACGAAAAAGCTTGCAAAAGGTGACGTGGTTTATGTCTGGGTGATGGATCAGGCACTAAACCAAGGCAGGTACAGCAAGGTGACGGTGAAGTAGGAGACGGGCTGCGGGCGGGGTTTTGCCTGTGGGGATGCGCAGACAAGGACGCAGAAAACAATTTCATGGAGCCGAAACTTTCCCCGCTTTTTAAGCAGCCGTTTAAAAGGCGGGGGGCTTTTTTTGTGTAAGGCGTGCCGGTGGGTGGACATGTGCGGGAAGAGGGCAGAACGAACAATTTTGAGGCGCAGGAATAGGGCGCACCTGTGCGGACGCGCATAGGGAGGTGTCACTGATGCAAATGAGTGCCGCCCGCACAGCGTGCAGTGGGGAAAGCCGCGCGGGGCAGGAAACAGCGCTGCTTGAAAGCCCGCACAGCGCGCAATGGGGAAAGGAGGATACCATGCGGCTTACCGTGGCAGTGTGCGATGATGAGAGGGGGCAGGTAAAAGAACTTGTCCGCCTCCTTTCCGAATGGGGGCGGGAGCGGGGATATGCGCTTGCATTAAAAGAGTATGCGGGCGCGGAGGGTTTTTTGTTTGCCTATGAGGATACGCCCTGTGACCTGCTGCTGCTCGATATTGAGATGGGGCGGCAAAATGGGATGGCGTTGGCGAAGGAACTGCGCGCAAAAGGGGATATGCTGCCGATTGTTTTTGTGACGGGGTATTCCGATTATATGAACGATGGCTATGAGGTGGAAGCCCTGCATTATTTGTTAAAGCCTGTTTCCCGTGAGAAGCTTTTCGCGGTGCTTGACCGTTTTGTGAGCCGCCGTGCGGCGAAGGGGGATATGGTCGTCTCGGGGGAGGGAGGGGTTTCCCACCTTGCGCCGGAGGATATCCTTTATTGCGAGGCAGTCGGGAAAAAGACGCATGTGCATATGCGGGGCGGTGCAGTGCTGGTCTGCGATGAGGGGATTGGGGGATTTGGGAAAAAGCTGGGGGAAGAGTTCGTTTCCTGCCACCGCTCCTATCTTGTGAACCTGCGGCATGTCCGCAGCATCGGGCGGAGGGAGGTGGCCATGGATGGCGGGGGGCGCGTTCCGCTATCGCGCAGGCTGCGGGAGGGGGTGAATGGGAGGTTTGTGAGGTATTATGCGGGGGAGGGTGAAAGTTTTCTGTGAGGTGCCTTATGAAATATTTTATAATAATCGCCGGAAGCATTGTGTTCCTTATCCTGATCATCCTTT
>CAYMGZ010000348.1:0-3281 GCA_964390095.1 uncultured Lachnospiraceae bacterium
AATATATGGAACATGACAAAAAGGACAACGCGTTTTTTGCGTTTTATACCATGACGTTCGGCGTAACCATCGGCATTGCGTTTTCCGGCAACCTGATGACAATGTATATGTTTTATGAAATGCTGACGTTTGTCACGATGCCGCTTGTTATGCATGGCATGGATAAAAAAGCAATCCTTGCCGGGCAGAAATATATGATCTATTCCATCGGCGGTGCAGCGTGCGCGTTTATCGGGTTTATTTTTGTCTATAAGCTTGGGAGCACGATGAATTTCACTTACGGCGGTGTTTTTTCGGGTGTCACGCTGGGGAAGATGAAGACGTTTGTGCAGGCGGTCTATGTGCTCGCGGTTTTGGGCTTTGGTGTCAAGGCGGCCATTTTCCCGTTCCATGGGTGGCTTCCGTCCGTATCCATCGCACCGACACCGGTCACGGCACTGTTGCATGCGGTGGCGGTTGTCAAGGCGGGGGCTTTTGCCATCCTCCGTATCACCTACTACAGCTTTGGGACAGAACTTCTGCGCGGGAGTTTCGCGCAGTATACCGTGCTTTGTTTCGCGGTCGTCACGGTTTTGTTCGGGTCGGCGCGGGCGGTGAAGGAACCACACCTGAAACGCCGCCTTGCCTACTCGACCATCAGCAACCTTTCCTACATTGTGTTTGCGGCACTTTTGATGACCCCGGCAGGGATGGTGGGCAGCTTGATGCATATGGTGGCACATGCCTTTATTAAAATTACTTTATTTTACTGCGCAGGTGCGATCCTGCACCGGACAGGGTTGGAATATGTGCGTGACATGCGGGGCATCGGGAAGCGGATGCCGTATGTCTGTACCTGTTTTGCCATCGCTGGCACCGCGCTGGTTGGGGTTCCGCCGATGGCGGCGTTCGTGAGCAAATGGCATATCGGGACGGCGGCGTTTGCGCAGGGGGGTGCCATTGCCGTCTTTGGCTGTTTTGCGGTGCTGTTCTCGGCATTTTGTACTGCCGTTTACATTTTTGGGTTTTTGATGCAGGCGTTTTTTGTGTCAGGGAATGCAGGGGGGGCAAACATGCTGCCGTCAGCGGACCCGACCTGGCGGATGAAGCTGCCGTTAACGGTGCTTGTCTGCATGGCCGTATCGGTTGGTGTTTTTGCAAAGCCACTGTTAGCCTTCCTTGGAAGGGTCGCGCTCGGTGGCATATAAACTTCGGGTACCGGAAAATGGGGATGCCGCATGAAAGGTTTCTAATGTGGCAGCACCGGTTTTAGGTATGTCCTGGGAAGGAGGACGCAGTATGGCGGGAAATTTTTTGCTTTGCGGGCTGTTTTGCCTGCCGTTTCTGGCAGCGGCGGTAGTACTTTTGTTTCCTTGGAAAATAGTGGAAAATAAGCGCGCGGAATTACTGTTTGGCCGGGTGGCGCAGGCCGTGGCGGTGGCGGAATTTTTGCTGGCGCTCGTTGTCGTTTTTTTTTGCCGGGGGAGTGCGTGTGACATTGGCGGTTTTATGGGGTTTGGGCTGCATGTCACTCTGGATGGTTTCCGCGCGGTTTATCTTATCATCCTGACGTTTATGTGGATGACGGCGCTCATGTTTTCGCCGGAATATATGGCAGGACATAAAAATACGCGCCGCTACTATCTGTTCACGCTGCTTACGCTTGGTGCGACGGCAGGGGTATTTTTGTCGGCGGACCTTATGACAATGTTTGTTTTTTTTGAGGTAATGTCCTTTACGTCCTACGTCTGGGTGGCGCAGGAAGAGACAAGGGAGGCGCTGCGTGCGGCGGAAACTTATCTTGCCGTGGCGGTGGTCGGCGGCATGGTGATGCTGATGGGGATCTTCCTTTTGTACCATATGGCAGGGACGCTTGCCATGGACCGCCTGAAAGAGGCGTGTTGGCAGGTGGAGGACAAAAAGCTGCTGCTTGTGGCAGGATGCCTGATGCTTTTTGGTTTTGGCGCGAAGGCGGGGATGTTCCCGCTGCATATCTGGCTGCCGAAGGCGCACCCGGTCGCACCGGCACCGGCATCGGCGCTTTTATCCGGCGTGCTGACCAAAGCGGGTGTTTTTGGCATCATCCTGCTTTCCGGCTCCGTCCTTTGCGGGGATGAGGTTTTTGGGTGGACCGTGCTGCTGCTTGGGGTGGTTACGATGCTCGTCGGTGCGCTCCTTGGCGTGCTCTCCATCAATTTGAAGCGCACGTTCGCCTGTTCTTCCGTTTCCCAGATTGGTTTTATCTTAACGGGGCTTGGCATGATGAACCTGACGCAGGAAAATACGCTTGCGGCGGACGGTGCATTTTTGCATATGGTAAACCATTCGCTGATCAAGCTTGTGCTGTTTTTGCTTGCCGGGGCGGTGTACAAAAACCTGCACACCCTTGATTTTAACGAGATCCGGGGGTTTGGCAGGAAAAAACCATATTTCCTTGCAGTTTATGTATCAGGGGCATTGGCCATCGGGGGTATCCCGCTTTTTTCCGGTTATGTCAGCAAGACAATGCTGCACGAGGCGATTGTTGCCGGGCAGCATGCGCGGGACGGCCTTGCGTGCGGGCTGCTTTCCGGCGCGGAATGGCTGTTCCTTCTTTCCGGCGGCATGACGGTGGCATATATGTTGAAGGTATTTTTTGTATTATTTGTGGATGCGCCATCCGGGACGGTAACACATCATGGCAGGGGGGAATATTTTTCCCTTCCGGTCAAAATCCTGCTGGGGATCCCGGCGGGTCTCTTTGCGCTGTTTGGGTGCTTTCCGGGCGTGTTTTTCGCACCGCTCGCCAAAAAAGCAGAGCCGTTTTTCTTTGGCGGCGGCATGGGGGAGGCGGAGCAGATCCATTATTTTTCGCCTGAGAACTTAAAAGGGGCACTGATTTCCCTTGCGGCCGGGATATTTATATATTTTGTTATTGTAAGGCGGTTTTTGTGCAGGGAAGAAAACGGGGAAAGACGGTATCTGGACCGCCTCCCGGCATGGCTTGATTTGGAGGATTCCATATACCGCCCGGTTTTTACAAAGGTGTTGCCAACCCTGCTTGCCGTGCCATGCCGCATCTGTGACCGGCTTGTAACCGGGAGGACGTTCGGGCAGACCATACCGTTTTTGCTTGCCATACCATGCCGTTTTTTGGACAAGTTTGTGGAGGCTGCCATCGCCCTGCTAAAACGCACATTGTTTGCGGAGGTAAAGCCAAAAGAGCAGCAGGGGAGGGGCATCAACGAAAGCATCGCATATTTTGCCGGGAGCGTGCTGGATGCCATCGCGGGCTTCATCAGCCGTTTGTCGCGCAAAAAGAA
>CAYMGZ010000348.1:3291-3637 GCA_964390095.1 uncultured Lachnospiraceae bacterium
GTTTGTCGATATTTTCCTTGCGGGGGAGGCAAAGACATCGCGCACGGTGCGCCTCGTGACGCGCAGTGTCTCCTACGGGCTGTTGCTTTCGTGCATCGGCCTGCTGTTGACGATGCTGTACCTGCTGCTCGGCTGAACGGCTGTAACAGGAAGCCAGGGGCTTCCCCGATATTTTATAAAAAATTACTTGATTAAATGGTGTAAAACGATTAAAATGGACATTGTTTTATAAGGAAGGTTGAAATTTTTTAGCAAGCAGAATGGAGGTAATTTTAAGTAATTAAAATAGTAGATAAATGTGGGTGAATATGCCCAAAGATACCTAAAATCCAAGGTATAGTTTGTG
>CAYMGZ010000349.1:0-3634 GCA_964390095.1 uncultured Lachnospiraceae bacterium
TGTGGCTCTGGAGGCCCAGGGTTCGAGTCCCTGTATCCACCCTTCAAGTCTTTTGCTTGCAAAAGGCTTTTGTTTTTTGGGCCGTCGCCAAGCGGTAAGGCACAGGACTTTGACTCCTGCAGTCGCCAGTTCGAATCTGGCCGGCCCAGTTCAGTTTCTCATTTTGTTTTCATAAAAGTATTTCCTTTCGGAAAAAAGCGGTAGGTGCACCTGCCGCTTTTTTCTGCCTTTTTTTACATGTAATACTGGATGGAAGCCGCAACCTCGGTTGCCTTGTGCGTGTCCGTCAGGGTGGTGATCAGTGCCAGCGCAAACTCGATGGCGGTGCCAAGCCCGCGGCTGGTGATGATATTGCCGTCAACGACTACATTGTCTTTGGTGCAGGCCGCGCCTGTAAGCTTTTCCTCGAAGCCCGGATAACAGGTTGCTTTTTTGCCTTTTAGAAGCCCGTGCGCGCCCAGGACGCTCGGTGCGGCACAGATGGCGGCAAGATATTTGCCCTCTGCGGCATAAGAACACAGTAACGCTTTTAGGCCTTCGTGCGCAAGGAGGTTCAAGGTTCCCGGCATGCCGCCCGGAAGCACGAGCATGTCCGCATCCGTGAGTGCCCCATCTTCAAACAGGCGGTCGGCATGGATGGTGATTTTGTGGGAGCTTGTGACGGTAAGTTCCCCCGTGGTGGATACCGTCTGGCAGTCGATCCCTGCACGGCGCAGCAGATCCACAACAGTCAGACCTTCTACTTCCTCAAAACCATTTGCGAGAAATAAATATACTTTCTTCATAAAGTGCCAAATCCTCCATTTTTCTTTTTTCGGGAATAAATCCTACCTTAGCATTCTAAACGATAACCATTTATATTTCAACCAAAAATTTTAAATTTATGGGAACCATCCGCAGGCGGGAGCCGTCTAATAAGAAAACAAGGATGGAGAGCCTGCGGCAGCAGTGCGGAAATGGAGGAGAATATGAGAAAAAAAAGGATCGCAGAAGGGTTGTTATGGTGCTTGGTGGCAGGGATGCTTACCGGGTGCGGCGCAGGAAAAGGGGAGGCCATGAATGGGGGTACCATGGGCGCGGGGGGAGCCGGTCTGGCAGCATCCGGGCCGGGCAGCGGTATGCTGACGGATGCGAAAGGTACCGATGGCGGGTCTTACACGGACCGCCCAGAGGCGGAGGCAGGCGACATGCTGATGGGGGAACCTGCCGATGCGCCAATGCCGGGAGAAATGGTTGATGCGGTATCGTCGGAGGGGTCAGCCGGAGCACCGGGGATGGATTTTGACGGGGAGGTTGGCGCAGAGTATTTTCCGGAGAGCACCGTCATTCCAAAGGCAGGGCTTTTGACGGCGGGAGAATGGCGGGATAATGAGAATTGGGGATTTTTTGCAAATCTTGTCCGGACGGGGCGGTTTTGTTTTGAGACCTTTGGCATTGTGCCATATGAGCGGGTTGTCGTGCAGGCATTGGCGGGCGGTGAGCCTGTGGGGCAGGTGAAAGCGGAGCTTTATACGGTATCCGGCAGTGCGATTGCAAAGGGCGTGACGGATCATGACGGGAAAGCATATCTATATTACAACATACATGGAGGGGCAGATGTGCCTGACCATGTCGTGCTGACAAAGCCGGACGGAAGCCAGGTAACGGCAAGCATTGGGGAGCTGGGGCAGGGCGTGGAGCCGGATTTGGGAGAGAACCAGGGGTGGCAGGAGGAAAAGATGCCGGATGAGGACGGGCAGGCGGCAGACGGCAGGATTTTAAAAAGTACGGAACTGACGGTGGAACTCGGGGAAACGGCGCGGGTGGCCAAGGCATTGGACGTGATGTTTGTTTTTGACACGACGGGTTCCATGGGGGATGAACTTTTATATCTGCAAAAAGAGTTTGAGGACATCGCGGGGCGTGTGGCCGACCAGAGTACCCGTTTTTCCGTGAATTTTTACCGCGACCAGAGCGATGAGTATGTCGTGCGTTCCAACCCGTTTTCGGAAGATATCAAGGAAGTGGCGGCGCTCATTAATGCCGAGTACGCGAATGGCGGAGGGGATTATGAGGAGGCGGTGGATGCGGCACTCCTTGATGCGGTTGCAGGGCATGCCTGGAGGGATACGGCGGTGAAGCTGATGTTTTTGATTTTGGATGCGCCGCCGCATGACACGCAGGAAACGGCAGAAAACTTAAAGGCAGTGCTTTCCGGGGCAACCACGCAGGGCATCCGTATCATCCCGATCGCGTCAAGTGGTGTAGATGAAAAAACGGAGGGTTTTCTGCGCAGCATGGCGATGGTCACAGGTGGGACATATACCTTTTTGACGGACGACAGCGGCATCGGGAACAGCCATTTAGAGCCAACCATTGGCGCATACACGGTGGAGGCGTTAAATGATTTGATTGTGCGCCTGATCAAGGAATATTATGGGGAATAACCTGGAATGGCGGGGCAAGGGAAAGGTTTGTGGATGGCAATTAGGGAATGCGGGATGACCGCCGGATAAAAACTGCCGGGTACCATATCATTTGGGATGGATATGATATCCGGCGTTTTTTTGCCTTTTTTGGTTTTTATTGTTTTTGTTTTGCGGGTTATTTGCTAAACTGCCGTCCTTCGTGGTCAATGTCAAAATTCTCGCGGATGATCAGCTCCGAGATTGGCACGAGTTCGTACCCTTTTTCTTTTAGAATGGTAATCACGGAATCGAGGGCATCGGCGGTGTATTTTGCACCGTTGTGCATCAGGATGATCGACCCATCGCCTAGGTGTTTGTGTTCGGTGACGGTTTTGATGATGGAATCAACGCCGTAATCTTTCCAGTCCAGGGAATAGACATCCCACAGGAACGCGAAAAAACCGCAATCTTCGGAGGCCTGGATCACGGTGTAGTAGTCATCGCCGTAAGGCGGGCGCAAAAGGATCATTTCCTCGCCGGTCAGCTCCTTGATGTAATCGTGGGGTTCGGTCAGTTCCTTCTTGCACTCGGAAAGGGAGAGGGTGGACATTTGTTTGTGGCTTTGGCTGTGGTTGCCAAGGTCGTGCCCGCCGGCAAGGATGGCTTTGACATCGTCGGGGTATTTGTTCATCCAGCCGCCCGTCATGAAGAAAGTGACGCGGACATCGTGTTTGGCAAGGATTTCCAGAATGCGGGAAGTGTCCTCGTTGCCCCACGCGGCATCAAAACTTAGTGCAATCTGTGGTTTATCTGTCTTCACACAGTAAATTGGCAACCGTTTTTCTGAAATTGTGTTCCTGAAACTGAAATCAATTTCATATATTGGCTATAGTATATACCCACCGTCCCCGTTTGTAAATTGACGGTCCGGCTAAAGATTTGCGGGCTTCTTTATGCAAAATACTGAAATTGATTTCATATCAAAAATCAAGGGCGCGGGGGTTGGAAACAGGAGGGGGATGTGCTATACTATGAAATGGATTTCAACGAGACGGAGAGAAGTGCCTATGAACATATCCGAAATCGCGAAGCTGGCGGGGGTGTCGCCCTCCGCCGTGTCCCGCTACCTCAACAGCGGGTATCTCTCCCAGGAGAAGCGGGAGGCGATCCACGCCGTGATCGAGCGGACCGGGTACCGCCCGCTGGTCCAGGCCCAGAGCCTGCGCACCCGAAAGACCAGGACGGTG
>CAYMGZ010000350.1:0-3616 GCA_964390095.1 uncultured Lachnospiraceae bacterium
AAGACCACACAGAAAGTCAAGATACTGTCTTTGTAACTTCTCGCCGGACTGCTTCTCCCGTATAACACAGTCCCATTCATCAATCAGGAAAATAAATGGTTCATGCGCAATGTTATAAACCTTCCGAAGGGCAACGATAAGTTTCTTTTCATCCTTGCCCAAGAAGTCACTATAATCCTCCAGTAATTCCTCTATCACAATTTTCTGTAGATAATCTATAACATTATCATCAGCCGCCTCTACCAGTATTCCTTTCATATCCAAATAAATTACATTGTACTTGTTCAAATGTCCTTCAAAAGATGGATCACCTTCTATCTGTAATCCCTTAAATAATTCCCTTGAGTCACACCCACGGCTATAGTAAGCCGCCAGCATATCAAGTGCCATCGACTTCCCAAAACGTCTTGGCCTGCTGACACAAATAAACTGATTCGTTGTATCTAAACGATTGCTGACTAACGGTATCAACCCTGTTTTGTCCACATAAATTTCAGATCTGACCGCCTTTCGAAAACCTTCATTTCCCGGATTCAAATAAGTCCCCATAAGCATCTACACATTATATCCTTCCTGATCCGTGCCACCTTTTCCGAATGATCATACGCCTTATCACCCCATACATCAATCTGTCCGCTAATTATACTGCTTAACAGTTAAAATTTCCGAGCAAGCCGACCATATAACGCCAGCCATATACGTTTGGCCAGTACGGTACGGTAAATTCCGGCGTTATATAATATAATCTACAACAATAGCAGACCCCTCGCTTAGGATGTGCGTATAAAACATTTTACCACTTGGTATTGTCTTGGTCAAGATAAATCAGCCCTATAAAGCCATCCCTTCCCTCTAAAATGTCTTTCCCTTTTTTCCCCTCAATCCACTTATTTCTTTACGTTGGAAATATTTGTAATTGTCAATAAAACTTCTTCCATTTTTTAATCTGATTTTTATCTTTCCCCCCTTGCAATTTCCGAAAAAACATGATAGTATATACCCATACATAACATGGTTTTAAAAACCACATCACATGATTTATTTTTCCCCGATATGAATTTTTAAAAACTTGATTGTATATAATAAGAATGCAAGACGAATCACAGAAAGGAGACCATCCCTATGGCAAAAACATCCGCGATACCATCAATCCAAATCCTAAAGAATACGGACCGCACCGATTCCAAACATGCACAAAGCTTCCATTTCAAGGATCCTTTCAGCAGCTTAAGCCACCTGATTTTTGCGGGGGTCTGTGTGGCGGCGGGGCTGCCGCTCATCCTGCGCGCTTTCCTTGTTTCCGGGGCAAAAAACGGGCTTTCCATGCTGCTGTTTTTGTTTGGCCTCATCGGGCTTTACACGGCAAGCGGCGTTTACCATGCGCTTGATATTTCCGAGGCAGTCAATAAGCGCCTGCGCAAAATCGATCACAGTATGATCTACATCCTGATTGCGGGAACCTATTCCCCGGTCTGCCTGATCGTCTTAAATTCGGTAAAGGGTTATGCCCTTTTCGCGGTGATCTGGGCACTTGCGGTCATCGGCATTTTACAGGCGGCATTCTGGATTACCTGCCCGAAATGGTTTTCGGCGGCCATCTACATCCTGATGGGCTGGCTGTGTGTGTTTGCGATGGGCGATATTGTGGCGGCGCTCTCCGGCGGCGCGTTTGCGTGGCTGCTTGCGGGCGGGATTATCTACACGGTGGGCGGTGTGATCTACGCGTTAAAACTTCCGCTCTTCCACCACAAAGGCTTTGGGAACCATGAGTTTTTCCACCTTTTTTGCATTGGCGGAAGCCTCTGCCACTATGTCATGATGCTTGTCTACGTTTCGGCAATGTGATGTTTTCCTGCGGGCGGTACAAAATACCGCCCTATTTATTTTCCGATTTATATTGTTGGCGGTTCATTATCGCAGGCTGCGCCGGGCACGGCCGCCCAAACCCAAAACAATAGCCATTATTTCAATTTAGGACTGCCACAGGACATGGAATCCCCCAGATAAACGGATGGCAAGGAGTTCCTTCGGTTCCTTCCCGCTGTTTTTGGGTGGGCGCATGTCTTACGGCAGCCCTTCTATATGATACAGCCGGGTGATCTCGTACTTTTTTCAGGTGGCAAGCCACACAACTTCCTGTAAAATATCCCGTCTGTTTGTTTTCCGCCCTTTGCTTTCCCTTTGTGGCAAATGGCATGTGCCGCGCGAAAACTTAGGGTATGTAGCAGACGTTACCCGGCATAAAGCGGAAAATTCCCATCGGAAAAAATAAGGCATACCGTAAAATATGCCCCTTTTTTCCTTCCGCTGTTATAATATATGTAAAAATGCCGTCCATTGTGAATGGAAACGGCATTTTCCGTAATATTTTTTTGCGCAAAAAAAGATTACGTCCCACAAAATGGCCAGTCCCGGCCAGCCCGTGGAACGTAATTGGAATTTTACTCATTGCGGATCAGCGTCATCGGGTTTATGTTTTCCCCGTCCTTCTGCACCCTGAAATACAGGTGTTCCCCTTCCATGCGGTAGTATTTTGTCACGGTTGCCAGTTTCGCCAATGGCTGCCCCGCCTTTACGTAATCACCTTCTTTTACGGAGATTCCATCAAGCTGCCCGTAGGTCAGTGTGTAGCCATTCCCAATGTCCATCGTCAGGGTTTGTCCGGTCTTATCCTCTTTTTTGATCCCTGTCACGATCCCATCCGCCGCCGCGATGACCTCACTGCCTTTTTCCCCGGCAATGAAAATGCACGGGTTTGTTTTGAACTGCCCCAATGTCTCGAAATAAACCAGCTTGTCCGCGCTGTAATTTTTCACGACATTGCCGGATAACGGCCAGCCAAGCCCGTCCTCCTCCGAAAATTTCAGCTCCTTGGCGGTCGGGTTGTTGACCTGTGCGGTTTCCCCTTCTTTTGCATCCCCTGTCTGCTCCGCCGTCTTTTCCGGTTTCCCGGCCGGTTTTGTCTGCACGACTACCGGGGCCTTTCCCTCATTTGATGCGGTATGCACGGTTGGAACCGGGGCTTTGGTCGGTTCTGCCGGAAGCGTGGTCGGCACCGTTTGCTCGTTCGTTTCCTTTCCGGATGCCGTCAATTGGTCCGGTGCCGTTGTCGGTATGGCCCCTACCTTCCCCGGCACGTCCTGCCCGTCCGGCCCGATTGCCACAGGCGTATTGGTTGGCTTTAGCGGGGCGGGTGTCACTGTCTGATTCTGTGCAAGTTCCTGCCCACCCCCTTCGTCATTTAAGTCCACAAGCTCTTTTTGTTCCTTGTCGGGTTCACTCTTCCTCGTTCCGGCGTACACCGCACCGGATACTGCCAACACACCGCACAATGCGAGCAAATATAGCTGCTTTTTGTTTTGGTATTCTTTTTTTTCTCCCTTCACCTCTCGCGCCGCCTTTCCTCAAATTCTCTTACGGTACAATTCCTGTACTGGTAGTATTGTTTCCGGCGGATGCGAAATTATTCAAGATTCTGTGAGAAAATATAATGCTTTTACAGTTTTTTGGATTTTGTGTTTTTATTCTTGCATTGTAATCATTCGCAAAATGATTTATAATAGCGGTAAAGGACAGGATAGGAAATTTTAAAATCAGGAGGTGGATTCCTTATGGT
>CAYMGZ010000351.1:0-3611 GCA_964390095.1 uncultured Lachnospiraceae bacterium
GTCTGGAGACCAACGATCTGCTCCAGATCCTTCATGCTCTCGTCGATATAGCCAGGACCGTAAGAAGTAAGGCCGGAAACAACCTCGGTCTCGCAGTCCAAAACGCCACCCTTTGCGCGCTCCTCTTTCTGAAGCTTCTGCAGTGCGCCCCAAAGTTTGTCAGTCGATTCGGTCGGGCCGGCAAGGAAAGATTCGTCACCGTCATACGGCTTGTAGTTCTTCTGAATGAAGTCACGCACATTGACCTCGTCTTTCCAGATGCGGCCTTCAAAGCCATCCCATTCCTGATAATTGTTCATGGTTTTCATCCTTTCTTTGAAAATAAAATATATTGCAGCTTTGTCAAGCTCTGTCGCCATTATAGCACAAGCTGTCTGTTTTTGCAACCTTGGGAAAGCATAAATATATATGAAATCCCGATAAAAAATGTATAATTGCCCGGTGTTTGGATAAACTGTCCGATACTGGGGAGCTGTGCCCTCCACGCTGACAGCGGCAAGGGTTATCCCCCTGTTCCGCCAGGCTTTGCAGATTGTGAAAGCCTGGCGGGGGGAAGATGATGAAACCCCATCCAAAAGGAATAAAAGCGTTCGCCCTTTAGCCGAAATAGCGGTTCAACAAGCCCTCAAACGCTTTTCCGTGCCTTGCCTCATCCTTTGCCATCTCATGGACAGTGTCATGGATTGCGTCGAGGTTTGCCGCCTTCGCGCGCTTTGCGAGATCCATCTTGCCCGCGGTGGCACCGTTTTCCGCCTCCACGCGAAGCTCAAGGTTCTTCTTCGTGCTGTCGGTAACAACTTCGCCAAGGAGTTCGGCAAATTTTGCAGCATGCTCTGCCTCTTCGAAAGCTGCCTTCTCATAGTACATACCAACCTCAGGATAACCCTCCCTGTGCGCAACCCTTGCCATCGCAAGATACATACCAACCTCGGTGCACTCACCGGTGAAATTTGCGCGCAGATCCGCAAGGATATCCTCGCTAACGCCCTGTGCCACCCCTACAACATGCTCTGTTGCCCATGTCCTTGCACCTGCCATCTCCGTGAACTTGGATGCCGGGGCACCACACTGCGGGCATTTCTCCGGGGCAGCTTCACCCTCATAAACATAGCCACATACCTGACATACAAATTTTGCCATAATAAAAATCTCCTTTCGTGTTGTTCCAATCCGTCACTGCCGCTTTTTTCATTTCGGCAATCTCCGTTGAAATTTAAAATAGTAATTGTTACTGATATAGATGATACATTATTCTTCGGATTTTGTCAATAGGTATTTTGAAAATATTTTTCGTGTTTTTATGAGGTAATATGCGCGAATCCTTCTTAAGATCCCGGACATCCCCGGAAAGCCCCGGCACATTCCGGGCAATGTCCGCGGAAAAGTACGGTATGCCCCTCAACCGTGCCGTTAAAGCTCGCCGCAGCCAATGTGTTGATATGGTCAAGAGGATCCATCCGAAGGTCGAGCACCCTGCCGCACCCACTGCAGACCAAATGGTAGTGCGGCGTGGTAGTACCGTCATAGCGTTCACTGCCATCCCCGCAGGACAGGCGCATTGCCTCGCCCTGCTCGACAAGGAAGTTCAAATTGCGGTAGACCGTGCCGAGGCTGATGTTCGGATAGAGCTTGCGCACCTGTGTGTATACCATGTCCGCTGTCGGGTGTTCTTTGGTATTCATCAGATATTCCTTGATGGATTGTCTTTGTTTGCTGTTTTTTACTGCCGCCATATTTTTCTCCGTTTCTAAAGCATTTATACGGATGGAATCCGTAGCGAACAAAATGATGATATCAATAACTATTCTTATTATATGCGAAGAAATAGGATTTGTCAATTCGTATATTTTGGAATTTTAGGCGGTGGTTTCCCGGTATCTTTTGGGATTGCCCAATGCAGGGCATTTTACGTGGAAAAACTGCAGGGTGCATATATGGGCATTGCCGCTCATGGCACCAGCCGGTGGATATCCCTCGGGAACAGCGTCGCACTGCGGACGTTCTCAAACCCCAAAAGCTGTGCGGTAAACCGCTCCAGCCCAAGCCCCAGCCCGCCATGCGGCGGAACACCGTATTTGTGCAGCATCAGATAAGCCTCAAACAGTTCCTTATGCATCCCGCGCGCCTGCAATTTTTCCAACTGTTCCTTATAAGAATGGATGCGCTGCCCGCCCGTTGTGATCTCAAGCCCCCGGAACAACAGGTCAAAACTTAAAGTCACCTCCGGGTTTTCCGGGTCGTCCATCGCGTAGAACGGGCGCTTTGCGCTGGGGTAATGTGTTACAAAGACAAACTCACTGCCCGTTTCCTTCCTTACCAATTCACACAAAAGCCGTTCTTCCTCCGGCTCGAAGTCAAGCATATCGGTTATTTTGCGTTTGTAGGAATCGGCGATCCATTCTTTGGCGGCGGCAAAAGGGATCTGTGGGATTTCCCCGGTCTTAGGCAGCACGCAGCCAAGCAGTGTAAGCTCCGCGCCACAATGTTCCTTTAAGAACGTGATGCAATGGCATAACATCCGGTTTTCCGCCGCCATGATCTCCTCAAAGCTTTCAATATAACCCATCTCAAAATCCACACTCGTATATTCATTCAGATGTCTTGAAGTATCATGCTTCTCCGCGCGGAAGACCGGGGCAATCTCAAACACGCGCTCAAATACCCCGACCATCATCTGTTTGTAAAACTGCGGGCTTTGTGCAAGAAAAGCCTCTTTTCCAAAATATGGGAGCTTAAAAATATTTGCCCCGCCTTCCGCCCCGATGGCAGCGATTTTCGGGGAATGGATCTCCGTGAAATGCTCCGCGTTCAAAAATTCGCGGAATGCCGTGCAGATTGCAGCTTGGATGCGGAAGATGGCGCGCTCCTTTTCATTGCGCAGCGTGACCGGGCGGTAGTCGAGGAGGTTTTCCAGTGAGGTATCCACCCTTTTTTGGTTGATAACAATCGGCAATTCCTCGCAGGGCGTGGATAAAACCTGCACTTCCTTAAGGCGCAGTTCGTATCCGGTCCGTGCGCGTTCCTCGGCAACCACTTCTGCCGTGATCCGCACACATGCTTCCTCCGTGAGCAGATGAAGGGGGAAGGAAGCATATTCTTCGCTGTAAATGCATTGCACAATGGTATCCCGCATGCGCAGCAGGACAAAGGCAAAGCCGCTCATACGGCGCACCTTGTAGATTGCGCCGTGCAGTCGGACCGTCTCCCCGATATGGTTTGCAAGCTCATAGCTTTCGGTTTCGCGGTTTTGGGATAAAGTATTATATTTTACAGTACGCATAACGAATTCTCCGTTCATGATAAAATTTTTTGTGCCCCCAATCGTAAATTCCAAGGCAGCGCCCAGAAAGAATTTTGCAGGGAGCATGCGTAAAAGGAAATCCTTTCTGTGGTCATTGGGGATTGGGAGGAGTATTACCTGATTCCTAAAAAATAAAAGAATTCCCGGGCAGGATGCTGGTTACGGACATCCCTGCCGCTTGGTATCCGAGTGGACATAATCTGTATGTCCCATTCGATCACGACCTTTCAAAATTATTATTTTTCGGATTTTCCGTTCTATTTTGCCTGTTTTTGCACACAAAAAAACCACACGGTAAATAAAATACCAG
>CAYMGZ010000352.1:0-3602 GCA_964390095.1 uncultured Lachnospiraceae bacterium
ATCAGGGCAGGGCGTTAGCAAGCTGTGCGGCGGTGGACGATACGGTCATCTATGCCTTTCCGGCGGAAAATGTCGCGGCGGTTGAAAAAATCCTGTCCATGAACAAGGATTACCGGGGGCTTTTGATGTATTCGGCGGTGCGCATCATCAATAACCTGTACCGGGCAGGGCATGAGTTTAAAAAGCAGGCGGTTGCGTGCAGTACGTGGGTCACGGAAGCTTACAAGGAATACATAGCACTTTCGGCGCAGGGAAATTTCGGGACGATGCGCCAGCCGGGGATTGAGAAGCTTCCCCCGTTTGATGAGGCTTCCCTGTTGGATTACAGGAAACTCAATTTTTATCTGGAGAGTGCCGCGGTGCCGGTTGATGTGTTAAAGACTTTTTACGGTTATGGTGCCGGTATCACACTTTTCCCGCTCGAGCAGGCTTCCGGCGTGATGGCGGAGCTGATGCTCGAATGCATGGAGTCGGCGGAATATCTCACGGAGCTTTTGTCACAGCTTGTCGGCGAGGATGGTGCAAGCGGATTTTTTGCGGCGCTCATCGGGTTTGCGCTAAAGTCGGCGGGAAGCGAACTTGGGAAGACGGCGAGCAAACGGATCGACGAGTGCATGGCGCAAATCAATGCGCTGGAGAACCTGCTTGAGAAAAAGACGGGGCGCAAGCCGTGCGTGAACCGCGAGAAGATTGAGAAGCTCTATGTAGCCCTGCTCACGGGGGACCACCCGGAGGAGATGGCGGCGGAAGAGACGGCAGCGGCGGAGCGCCTGAGCGAACTGACGGATTCGGTTGACCAGATTTTAAAATTTTCCGGGATCGATGCGGAGAAAGCGGAACAGTTTAAGGGGCTGATCGGGGAGTTTGAAGCTTCGGGCAACCGGACGAGCACGGAGGACGATGCGAGAAGGCTGCGCCGTTCGATTGCCGTATTGTTCTATGAAGTGTATGAGGAGACTTTTATGAAGGCGCGGGGCAGGCTGGACCTGCCGATGGCGGTGGAGCTGTTCTTGAATTTTGGCTATGTGAGTGAAAAGCTCCTCAATGAGAAGACGTTAAACTTTTTTGTTTCGAAGGTTGGAACAAAATATACGGGCACTTATGGCAAGGGCGGCATTGTCTACACGGTCAGGGAGTGGCTTGAGGCGGTCTACAGCGGGAAGCGGGAGCCATCAAAGAGTGAGATGGATGAGGATTACACGGAGTATGTGCGCAACATGCGCAAATCCAGCCAGATCACGGATGCGCAGGAAAAGCAGATGATGGTCAACCAGAAGGAAAAACTCCATTACGAAGTCCGCAATATGTTCCAGTCCAATAACCGTATCGTGAATGGACAGATCAGCTCTTTTGTGCCGGTATTGTGTCAGGAAATGATCATGCAGGATCCTGACCGGACGATGCTGACACTCGAGAAGATCGAGACGATGGTGATGCGCCTGCGCAAGATTGACTATAGCATATTTTACCGCGATGTGCTGTATTCGCGGCCGGACAAGGGGATTGACAAGATTTACATCATGAAGGAATTTTACCCGGACATTATTTTGATGCCGACGGCCGGTTCGCGCCCGTCCATGTGGCAGGAATGCTCCTGCAAGCGCAGGGAATCTTCCGGCAGGTTTGTTTTCCCGACCTTTTTCGAGGAGGATTTCGAGGGGGCGATGGTCAAGACGTTCGGTAGGTACCGCTGGGAGCTCTGCCGCTTTTTGCAGGGCGGTTCCTGGAACAATATCAAATACCGCTCCCTCACGTCGGAGTATTGTGATTACCTGCAGTTTTATAAAAAGAACCACGACCTCTCCGAGGAGAAAAAGGAAAAACTCAAGCTGCAGATCCAAAAGGGAAAGAACAATTCAAGGGAAGTCTTTGTGATTGACTATGAGCTCTGGGTGCGCAACGAGTCGGCGGGCGCGATCCGCCTGAATAAGACGGCGCGGGATATCCTCGCGATGTACTGCCCGTTCTCAAAAGCCATCCGCAGTAAGCTTTCCGGGCAGCCGATGTTTGAGGAGGCTTTCGCGAAGCCGGAGCGGGAGCGAGCCAAAAGCATCCATGACCTTGACCTGCGCATCCGCCAGATCAAAAAGGAAGGGAAGACGGAAGTTCCGCCGGAGGTTGAGGAGACAATGCGGTATTATCAGGAAAATTAGGCACCAAAACACCAAAGACTGTTAAACGGAGACGAGGAGGCAATGGGCACGGAAGCGGATTACCGTCTGGTGAATGACATCATCGACCACCACGGCGAGAGGATACAGAACCTGAAAAAATATTACCCGTTTTTCTATTTGCAGGCAACAAGCCTTGCGCAGTACCACGAGGGGAAATATGCGGACCTTGACATGGGTTATATTTCCTTAGCGTTGCTGCGCTTTTTTATTGAAGAAAACAATTTTAATGAGCGTGAAGTAACATTAAAAGACATATATGAATTTATCGGGGGATTGCTGCGGCGGGATTTTGGCCGGCATTTGCCCCTGGAGGAAGAACGGGAGCTGTCAGCATACCTGTTTGGGAAATTTTGCAATGACGGGAAACCGTTCCAGTTTGAATATTTTGACCCGGCGGACAAAAAACGCAAAACTGCCCGTATGAAGCTGATTGAGAGCGGGATCTCGGAAGGGAACGTTGTTTATTCCATCACGGCGGATGCGATTGAATTTTATCTGGACACAAAGGAAATCCGGGAAGAAAGTAAGATCAATATTGAACAGCTTTTGTTGGAAAAAATGATCCGCATGAAAAATTTTACAGGCGGCATCGAGGTGGTGCGCCGGATGAACAGCGAGGTGAACAAACTGCGCAGGCGCAAAAAGGAAGTGCTTTTAATCCTTGGTTACAATGTGTTTGAGGGGGTCGCTGCCCTAAAGGAATTTAACCGGACGGGCGTGCGCTGGTTTGCACAGGAGCAGAAAGCCTTTGCGCACAACAAGCAGCTCGTGGATGCGGCACGCCAGAAGGCGGAGGCGGCACAGGCCATGGACGGGCGTGCGTCACGGGAAATTTTTACGCTTGATAAGGAACTGCAAAAGGCGATGGCAAACCATGGTAAGCTGCTTGCCGATTGTATGGAACTGCAAGTGCGCGCGGATGAGATCATCCACAAATATAAATTCAGCCGCCTGAAAAACGCGTTTGACTTCCGTGGGTTTCTGGAGCGGGCGAAGGAGCGGGATGATGCCTCGTACCTTGAGGAGATTGTCCTCCCGCTGTTAAGGCCGCATATTGGCAAACGTTTTGCCCTCACCCAGGTAGAAAACCTTTTGTTGGCAACCGTGCCCGGCGAGGAAAAACCGCAGCTGCAATCCGATGGGGAGGAGGAGGATTACCGCTTTGACGATGAAGTGGAGGAAGAACGCATTGACGGGAACTACCAGGCGGTACTAAAGACACTTCTCGATACGCTGCTTGTCAAAAAACAGTTTGACCTTGCGGAATTTAATACGATCTTAGAAAATAAGTATTTTGACGAGATTTTTAAAAACAGTGATTATTATTCGTTCCTCGTGCAGCTCTGCCAAAAGCGCGTATATGACCTTGCACAAATACAAAAGAGGCAGGATACGTTTTTGGATGGCATCATAGCTGGCATGTTGAGG
>CAYMGZ010000353.1:0-3598 GCA_964390095.1 uncultured Lachnospiraceae bacterium
AATGTCAGTTCTCCGAACAAATTGCCCGTAAGCAAATCTTTGTGTCTTTTTAATATTTCAATTTTTTTATTATATTCCTCATCATCTTTTGTCAATAACTCATCCAAATAGCCCCGGTGCATCATATCTAAAAGCAATAATCCGCCCCCCCATACCACCTCGGATACCGTAGTCAATAACTCAATCATTTCTTCTTTGCATTCTTCATGGTTTCGCATTTTAATCCTCCCCTTTCCTGGTTTTCGCATCCAATAACTGACCGGAACGGAATCTTCTTAATTTTCATATTTCATGTGGCACAATAACAGGTTACTTCCGGCGGTCCATAATGGAATTATAAATGGAAACGATAGCATTGTAAATAACTTGTTTTGCTTGCGGCTCAACCGGTGGTTGTTTTTTTATGATGTTGTCCTTATTTTCCTTCCATCCGCCAGTACCCTACGCTGCTGCGCCCAAGAAGCCCCTCACTCACCATATCCCGTCTTATCGTGCAAAAATCATCGTGGAAACCGGAAATGACCAGATTGACCTCAGCTTCCGAATACATTTTCCCATACGAGAACGCCTCCGATATATATTCCAACACGATCCGCTCTTTTTTTCTCTGTGCGGGGATTGTCTTCAACTTCCCATACTCAAAAAAAGAATCCAGCACCTTTTGGCGGTACTTCGCATCCCGTTCCGCCTGCACGCCCGCCTCATCCGATGCCTGCTGCAAAATATCAAGAATCCGGATCTGGAACACGTCCGGGTTTAATGAATACATCATATAATACTGGCTTTTGTACGATGTCACCGCCCCCGCGTCCGACAATTTTTTCAAATGGAAGGAAACCGTCGGCGCGCTTAAACCCAAACGCCCCGCCAGCCGTTCCACATACATGTCCTCGATCGCAAGGGATTTTAAAATCTGTAAGCGCGATTTGTCTGCCAGACATTTAAACAGGCTGATTGCTTCCGTCTCCGTCATAAAACCACCTCCTCAAAAATCTCCCGCACTTCCTGCGCCGTTTCCAGCTTAATCCCCTCGATATGCATCTTTTTCACATCCCCGTGCTCTTTTGCTTTTTCATAGGAAAGCCTCCAGTTCTCCGGTACCCTGTCCAGTTTCTGCAAAAAGTCCTTCTGTAATGCCAATTTGTTCCCGCCAGAATTTTTCTCCGCCGCCAAAAAAAGCGTCTGGAAAATCTCGTAAATATTCATGCGGATGTTTTCAAAAACCCCCTCATCCACACGCCCGTCCGCGCGGAACCGCGCCCCGCGCTGTTTGCAGTCCTCCATTCTCTCGTCCAGATGAATTAAAAAAATATGCTTTGGTGTATCCATTTTCCTATTCCCCTTTCTTTTTTCGGTATTCTACATACCGTTTTTTTGATTATATCATAATAAAATCAGATTTTCAATATCTATTTTTATAAATATCTAAATATTTTAGTTCTGCATTTGCTTGTCGTGCTAAATAAGACAACACCAATTGCAAATTCCTTTCCAGAATGCTATAATCAATATAAAATAGATTTCGCATCCGCAAGAACCATAAGGAGGGCAGTTAAATGGCAAGGACAATTGCAATCGGAAGCCAGGATTTTGAGACAATTATTTCAAAGAATTGCTTCTATGTAGATAAAACAGATTTTATACGGGAATGGTGGGAAAACATGGACAGCGTCACGTTAATCACCCGCCCCCGCCGCTTTGGAAAAACCCTCACCATGAGCATGTTGGAGCGCTTCTTCTCCGTAAAATATGCCGGGCAGGGGAATTTGTTTTCCGGCCTTTCCATCTGGAAGGACAAAGAATACCGTGACCTGCAGGGAACATACCCCGTGATCAATTTATCTTTTGCAGACATCAAAGGAAATACCTACAAAGAAGTAAAAGAACAGATTTACCGCATAATCTCAAAACTGTACAACCGGAACGCCTTCCTGAAAAATAGCGGTTTCCTGACCGAAGCAGAAGTGGAATATTTTGATACCATATCCAGGAACAACCCGGAAATAGGGATATCGGATTCTTTGCAAACCCTCTGCGAATTTATGCAGCGCTATTATAAAAAGAAAGTTATCGTCCTGCTTGATGAGTACGACACCCCGATGCAGGAAGCCTACTTAAATGGCTACTGGACGGAACTGGTTTCCTTTACAAGAAGCCTGTTTAATTCCACCTTCAAAACCAATACTTATCTGGAACGGGGGATTATGACCGGGATTACAAGAATCAGCAAAGAGTCCATTTTTTCTGACCTAAACAACTTAACCGTCGTAACAACTACCACAAATCAATACACGGACTCTTTTGGCTTTACACAGAACGAAGTTTCGGATGCTTTATGTGAATTTGGTCTTTCGAACCAGGAGAATAAAGTGAAGTACTGGTATAACGGGTTTACCTTCGGAAACCGGACAGATATTTATAACCCATGGTCCATCACAAACTTTCTCCGTTGGGGTGAATTTAGTACCTACTGGGCAAATACCAGCAGTAACAGCCTTGTCAGTACATTGATCCAAAAAGGAAACCGGGAAATAAAACAAACGATGGAAGACCTGTTAGAAGATGGCATACTTCACACCCAAATCGATGAACAGATTGTATTTAACCAACTGGATCAGGATGAATCCGCCATCTGGAGTTTAATGCTTGCCAGCGGATATTTAAAAGTCGAAAAGTACACAATGCCGCCGGAAACAGAAGATTGCGAATATTATTTAAAATTGACCAATCACGAAGTAAAACAGATGTTTAAAACCATGATCAAAGGTTGGTTTAAAAACCCGGAAACGCATTACAATGATTTTATCAAGGCACTCCTTTCCGATGACAAAAAAGCCATGAACCGTTACATGAACGAAATCGCACTGACCACCTTCAGCTATTTTGATTCCGGGAAACGCCCATCAAAAACCATCGAGCCGGAACGTTTCTATCACGGCTTTGTCTTAGGGCTGATGGTGGATTTGGCCGACCGCTACACCATCACCTCCAACCGCGAAAGCGGCTTCGGGCGCTATGACGTAATGCTAAAACCAAAGAAGGACAATAAAACAGACCCTGCGGTCATCATCGAATTTAAAGTATTCGATGATGATGAAGAGGAAACCTTAAAAGATACCGTAAAAACCGCATTGCAGCAAATTGAAAAAATGGATTATGCCGCAGGTTTGGTTGCGGATGGCATCCCGGCGGAACGCATCCGCAAATATGGGTTTGCATTCTGTGGGAAAACCGTCCTCATCGGATAATCCCACTCACCTCCCCGAAACCTGGTATCCCCGGTACACCGGCGCTCCCGCCGCCGCCATCCCAGCCGTCGCAGCCAAATACATCACCGGCACTGCCTGCCAGGAAAGAAACAATTTCCCGAAAACCGAAACCATGCGCAAATCAAAAATATTTTGCGGCACAACAAAACATCCGGGAAGCCAGTTCCATATTTGTGAAAAAACGCGGCGTGTTCCCAGATTCGGAAATATCATCGCAATCAAAAGATACACCGCGACAACCGAAAGCGCCGCCATCCCGTTTTTCGTTGCCTCCGATAAAATCATGGCCAGCACCGCAAAGAAAACGGAAGCAACCAAAAGGATAGTAT
>CAYMGZ010000354.1:0-3596 GCA_964390095.1 uncultured Lachnospiraceae bacterium
GCATGCCCCGACCTCGCGCAGCAGGTCAATATAGTTTAATTGCAACAGCCAGTCGGCGTTGTTTACCATGATGGCCTTGTCCTCGCCGAACTCGATGAAACGTTCCATCTGCTTTTTGAAGCAGTCACAGTTGTGCCCGATGGTCTCCGGTGTCATCATGGAACGCATGTCGGTCCGGCCGGACGGGTCGCCGATATAGCCGGTGCCGCCGCCGATGAGTACGACCGGTTTGTTGCCTGCCATCTGCAGGCGCTTCATCAGGCACAATGCCATGAAATGCCCGACATGCAGGGAATCTGCCGTCGGGTCGAAGCCGATGTAGAAGGTTGCCTTGCCACCATTGATTAGTTCCTTGATCTCGTTTTCATCCGTCACCTGCGCGATCAGGCCGCGGGCGACGAGTTCGTCATAAATGGTCATAATTCGCCTCTCATTCCGCCGCGTAAGCGGCATTTTTGTCTTTGTTGGGAAATCTTGGTTCCCGGCCATGTTTTTTGTGCTTTGTGGGTTTGGTGTGACAGCCCAGGAAAGCGTTGATCCCTATTATTTTACCAGTGAATGGGAAGATTGCAAGTATTTTTTGCGGGAGTGCCGTGTTTTATGCCGCGAGGGTGCCGGGGATGGAACATTATAAATAGTACATACCACAGGCGGCTCCATGGTATGTACCGGTATAAGAAGGGGAGATCACGGCTGTATTGACAAAAAATCAAGGGCGTAACTGATCAATGTATTTTTGTCATTGTCTTCCGGGTGGGAGATGACATGGTCGAGCAGTTCCTGCAACATGACCCCAATTTCCCTGCCCGGTTTTGCTCCGAGGGCAATTAGGTCGGAACCGTTGATGGCAAGCTCTTTCAGGGAGACACATTGCCCTTCGGCAATGATTTCTTCCGAGAGCTTTCTTGCTTCAAAGAGCTGGCGCAGTTTGTCCGGCAGCAGGGCGGGGTTCTGGGCGTTTAAATCCGCTTCCTGCAACAGGAACAAAAGGGGGAGGGATTCCTTGCCAATGCGTGAGATTGCCCGGCGGACCGTGCGCGCTTTTACATTTTTCCCGGAATCGGCGTAGCGGGTATCATGCATTTGGACGAGGTGCGAGACTGCGCGGATGGTGTCATTGTCAAACCGCAGGCGGCGCAGGATTTCCTCCGCGCGTCTGGCACCGACGATATCATGCCGGATAAAATGTGCCGTGCCTGTCTCGTCGATGGTTTTTACTTCCGGTTTTGCACAGTCATGGAGGAGCAGGGCAAGGCGGAGGATGGTGTGGTCTTTTTTGGAGAGTTGGTAAGGGCTGCTGCCTGTTGCAGCCAAAGGGGTATTTTCCGGTCCATGGCAGGGTGCTTGTGTATTTGCCCGCCTTGTTTGCCCTGCAAGGTAGGAGAGCGCGTGGATTGTGTGCATCCCAACATCATAAATATGGTGTGGGTTTTCCTGCGTTGTCGCGAGCATCCGGTCAAATTCCGGCAAAAACACGGCGGTCAGTCCCGCCTTGCTGGCGGTGAGCAGGTGTTCGGGATGGTCGGAGAGAAGCAGTTTTGTCAGCTCCACGCGGATGCGCTCGGTGCTGATGCGGGTAAGCTCCCCTGCGTGGGAAGCAACCGCCCGCAGGGTATCCGGCTCAATCCCAAAATCAAGCTGTGCCGAAAAACGCACCGCGCGCATAATGCGCAGTGCGTCTTCGTCAAACCGCTCGTCCGGGTTGCCGACACAGCGGATCCGGCGTTTTTGCATATCTTCCATGCCACAGAAAAGGTCAATGATGCCCGCCTCGTCATTATATGCCATCGCGTTGATGGTGAAATCGCGCCGCGCTAAGTCGAGGGAGAGGGAGGGGGTGAATTCCACCTGTTTTGGGTGGCGCGCGTCCTCATATTCGCCGTCGATCCGGTAGGTGGTCACCTCAAAACCCGTATGGCCAAGCAGGACAGTCACGGTTCCGTGTGCGATTCCGGTATCAACGGTATGGGGGAAAAGGGCTTTGACCTCCTCCGGTTTTGCGCAGGTCGTGATATCCCAGTCTTCCGGAACCCGGCCGAGCAGGCTGTCGCGCACACAACCCCCAACCGCATAGGCTTCATAACCCGCTGCCTGCAGGTGGTGGATAATGGTGTTTACTTTTTCTGGTAATTGGATTTTTGTCATGGCTTGCCTTTCGATCGGTCATTGACCGGTTCGTGCATGTACGGTTTCTTTTAGGATTTTTTTATGTGCATATCATAACCATAGGAACCGGCTGATTGAAATATGCTTTTGAAAAAGGAACGCTTTTTGTTTGGGGCAGGGTCTTTGGTCGGATTTTATCAATCTTCCTTTTCCGTTTTTTCCCTTATTGCCTCCACGTCTTCTTCTGAGTAACCAGAAACCAAGGAGATGATTTCTTTGGTCGGGTAGCCCTTTTTGAGCATCCGGATGATCAATTGCTCTGACATTTGCTGCCTTTCCGCCAGAGCCTGCTGCTTTTCCGCCTCATAGGCTTTCATCATTTCTGCCAAAGCCTGCTGCTTTTCCTCCTCAAATATCCTTGCCACTTGTGTCATCTCAATTGCCCTCCTTATCCGGTTTGCCATCTCACGGTCAATGATCTTGTCAGTGAACACCAAAAGCCCCGCGAGGGCAAACACCTGCTGCCCACGGTCACTGATTTGTGCTGCCAGCTCCACAACTTCCTGTATCTTTTCCTCTTTTGCCTCCTTGCCCTTGTAGGAAAGCGGGAGGATGATGAACTGCATCAGTTCTTCATCGTTCAGCCATTCCCCCTTGCTTACTTTCCTGCGCAGCCGCCCAAGGATGCCCGGCCCATCCAGTTCGGAGAGGAAAGCCATCTCTACAGAAAGTTTTACTGCCCCAATATTATATTCGCCCGATGCCGCCCCGCGCTTGATATCCCCTGTGTAGATGACGACTATCCGCAGCGAGGGGCATTTTTTCTTTTCTGCCAGATAACGGTTCGCTACCCCGGTCAGGTAATTTAGGTACTTCACCTTGTCCGCCACATCATAGTCGCTCTCATAATCAAGAATTGCGACCGTGCCGTCCTCCAGTTCAAACAGGTTGTCAATCCGCAGTTCCTTTGCCTGCACCGTCGGGATGTTGGTTGGCCTTACATCCTTGATTGCAGGCAGGTTCAGGCCGTATACCCGGAATGTTTTGCCCTTTAAATTTTCTGCGAGGAATTTGCTTGTAATGTCCTTGTTCTGGTACGCAATCTCATCCCCCATGCCCCACCCTCCTTTTTAATAAATTTGGGAACCGAGATTTTTGACGTATCAATCCATACGCTTTTATATGCGGGAACGTCCGAGATTCCCATCTACTGAAAGCATACCCTAAAAACCCCGCCCTGTCAATATTTTTCCTGATAGGTGTGTCTGAAACCCATCCTTAACATACGCGTGCCCCACCCTGGCAAACCATATCGAGACAAATCCAGCTGACCGAAACGCTCATTCCTGGCGATTCTGTTGCTATGACACCCGTCCTTATATTTTTGCTACAGATACGGATTATACATACCGCAGTACCTCCATGCCGGAGGGGTTGACATTAAACCCCGGTACAGGCGAGATTACCGGCACGATAACGGATGATAAAGA
>CAYMGZ010000355.1:0-3581 GCA_964390095.1 uncultured Lachnospiraceae bacterium
GACCGGGGGTTGAAATTCTTTTTCCGCACATCTCCAAAAGAATTCCTTCCGGCACCGTCCGGGGATATGCTGTTTTTGGGTTCTAGTCTGTATAAAATACCTTCCGGCTGATTAATCCGCCTACCACGGCGATGATGACGGCGATCAGCACGAAGTAAATCCATGCCATCGCGGAGCCAAAACCGTATTTTACATCGCTGAATATCGTCTTTTTGATCAGCGACATTAACTCGTTGTCCGCGCTTGTGAAGGAGTCGATGATCGTATAGACGGAATTTACGAGGATGAGCGGGCTGATCATCGGGAAGGTGATCTTCCAGAAATTTTCCCAGCCCGTTGCCCCTTCCATGTTGGAGGCCTCGTAAAGGCTTGGCGAGATTCCCTGCAAGCCTGCTAAAAATACGAGGATCTGCACGCCGGAGGCAATGACGATATCGTAAATCCCAAGCACCGCCTCCGACAGATAGCTTACAAACGTTGCCGGGAGGTTCGTGTAATTCATCAGGAAGTTTGAAATGTTAAACACCGTTGAGGCATCGTCCGCAGAAAGCATCCCTTCCGGTCCTAGCGTTGACTGCAAAAGGTCGGATGACTCAATCCCAAGGATGATCCCCGAGGTTAAAATAACCGGGAAGAAGAAAATGCTCCGCGCAATGCCGCGCCCTTTGAATTTCTGGTTTAAAAGGTTTGCGGCAAAAAAGCTGAAAATCAGGATGAGGGGCACATGGATGCACATTTCCTTGATGGCGTTTAATAGTTTCAGGTTAAAATCCGGGTCGATCGTCAATGCCCTCTTATAATGTTCCAGGCCATTATCAGCCGCTTTCTGCAAGACATATCCGGCATTTCCTACCTGCATGTTACTAAGGCTGAACGAGACCGACTTTACAAGCATGGGCAGGAACAGCCCGAAAAAACCAACCAGGAAAGGAATGGTGAAGCAGACACCGGCAATGGCTTCCTTGCCCCGCAGGGTCAATTTTCTTTTTCCATTTGATTTGCGAAAAAATTTCATCATCTTGCCTCACCTCCCCTTCACAACAACAAAGTCGCGGGCGTTTACGTTCTGCCCTGAGACAGATACCGCTTTTTTGCTATAATTGACAATCACACAGGTGCCATCCTCGTAGGTGGTCGCATATACCTGGTCCGCCAGTTTTTCATGCTTTGTAATCACCTGGCCCTGCAGGTTCCCGACTGCCTGGTTCACCCTGCCATATGCCGCGATGGCTTCTTCCTTCCACGCCGCGTAATTAACGGAATACAACGAATCAAAATCCGTATCCTTCAGCAGGTGGTTATCCCCGTAAATCCATTCAAAGGAAAGCCCCGCCCCACACTCAATGCTCTGTAACACCGTGGTCTCAAAATCATGTGACATATTTAATACCGCGCCTGCAAAATCCTTGTAGCCGTGCAGCACAATCGCATAAAACGGCACCGTCTCATCCAGGATACGGCTCTGGTTGCTGTCAAACGGCACGTTGATGATATCCGAGAGCCACGCAAACGAGTAGGCGTTGGCATTCTCCGCCAGCACATTGCCGCCCGCCGCATCCTTTAATACCGCAAGTGCCTGCGCGTTGTTTGCTGCGGCCTTTGTCCGGTCCGTGTACCTTGACGTTGCAAAATCCGAGAACAGCTCCGATGCCAGGGTGTTGACCGAGACACCGTTTAGCTTATATTTGTTGATTTTCTTCACAAAGTCCTTTGCGAATTCCTCCACATAATGCGGGCTGATTAGGTCCACATTGCGCTTTACAAGCAGCCCGTTCGGGATCAGGTATTCCCCGGTGCGCACGGTCGATTTGTCGTAGTATTGCGGCGCGTGGGAACCGGAAGCGTAACCGTCGGCAAACGCGCTCTTATACACATACTGTAACTGTGTGGAATGGAATACCGTGATTCCCTTTGCCGCCATATCCGACAGGAATTTTTTCAGCGAAACCCCGGAACCATCCAGCTTCGAAAGCGCCGATGCCGCTTTTGGTGCTGTTCCGTGCATCCCGCCCTCCGACCAGCCAAGGTACTGGACTTTGATATTCTCCACCCCGGCGGCCTGCAATCCTGCTACGATCTCCTCCGCCTGCGCGTAGGTCGTCAGTTCCTGTGTCGCCTTATATTTAATCCCGAAGACCGATTTCGTCTTTTCAATCGCGCCAATCAGGTTTGCGTACAGCGGAATGCTGCTTCCTGCCTGCTGCCTCGTGATTGCACCCGCCGCTTCCAGATAGTGCTGATACATATGTGCCATCCCGGTATAATTTGCCTCATCCCCGTGCAAAAAGCCGTATCGGACACTGAAATCCCCTTCAAATTCCGGCGGGGAATACATCTGGAACGTCTGGCTGCCCACCACGTCGCCGAGCGAGATTTTCCCATAGCTGAGATAAGAAAAACCTGCATAGACATTGTTGTAGCTGTTTGTCTTGCCCGCGTTGTCGGCATTGATATCCGCCAGCGCCGCATTTTCCTCGATCACCGCAAACCACGCCTTATCCCCCGTCTTTAACCCGAACACCGGCATACGCACCGTTACGGACTGGTCAATCTCGGATTTTGCCTTGCTGTTGAACGAATTCGTGATATCCCTGCCGTACACGGAAGCAATGTAGGCGCTATCCCGCTTCCCGGAATTCAAATAAATCAGCGCCCCGCTGCCATCCGGCACGAACAGGTATCCTTCTTCCTCCGGCCCTGCCGCCCCGAAAAACTCCAACAGGTCAATATCCACAAGATAGTAGGATTCCGTGTTGTACTCAACCGTTTCCGGGTCGATGGATGCGACCAGGTTTTCCCCGTCCAGCTTGTATTCCAGCGTAACATTAAACCATGGCTTCTGGTTTTGGGAAAGGATATTGTTCTCTTCATTGTCAAACGCCATATCCTCCGCCGTGTAGCCAACCTCCGCAAAATAGCCCATCAGTTCTTCTTTTTTATAATCTTTCGTGCCCGACTGGAGCACATAGAGGTTATGGTCGGCAAGTGTCGGGTAAAGCTCGGTATATGTCTCCAAATCTTCCTGCCGCATATTGGCGGCATCCAGATAATTGTACGACCGGTCTGTCTTGCGCTTTGCGCTTTTTTCCATCCGTTCTGTAAACTGCAAATAGCGCTCCTCGCTGATCGCCTGTGGCAAAACATATTTGTCCGCCAGCTCGCCAAGCTGGTAGAAAATACTCACACCATCCGGCTGGTACGAAATTTCAAACTGCCCGTCCGCGATGCTGTACGTGTAATTATCCATCTCTGCGGACTGCGCGCTCTGATTGAAATAGCGGATGGAAAACTGGGAGCGCATCAAATCCTTGTGGTAGCTGCTCGCAACCGTATCCGCATCGATGCCTTCCGGGTTGCTGTACCAGATATCGCCCGTTGTTTTCACAAGGACGGCAACCGCAGTGCTCGCCTCATCGATGTAAAGCGCAAGCGCATTGTTTTCCGCCGCCAGCTTCATGCCTGCGGGCACTGCCTGCCCTTCTTTAGCGGCAGCCACCCGCGCCCTGCCCGCCATATCCATCCCCCCGCCGTGCGGCAGGGCAAGCACTAAGGCCAGCGCAAGGGCTGCTGCTTTTTTAAAC
>CAYMGZ010000356.1:0-3567 GCA_964390095.1 uncultured Lachnospiraceae bacterium
AAACTGGGTTTGAAAACTGCAGAAAAGAAGGGTTGGAGAATCCGAGAGACTATTTATATCGTTGGTGGTTCAGCTGCGCCGGGCACGGCCGCTCTGCGGCATCTACAGAAAAAATAACGGAATTGCCCGGGAATGTTTTTGGGCAGTGACCTGCGCTTTGGAGTGGGGAAAGGGTATGACGGATTTATTAACCCGGCTTTTTATCCGGGATCGGGAAAATGTGCAGGATGGGAAGGTGCGCACGGCATATGGTGTGATGGCAAGCATTGTGGGGATATGCTGCAATATCCTGCTGTTTTTGGTCAAGTTTGTAGGTGGGCTTTTGATGGGCAGCATTTCCGTGATGGCGGATGCTTTTAATAATCTTTCCGACGCTGCTTCCTCTCTTGTGAGTTTTGTCGGGGTAAAACTGGCGGGGCGGCCGGCAGATGAGGCACACCCGTTTGGGCATGGCAGGTATGAATATATCGCGGCATTCATCGTGGCGTTCCTTGTGCTGGAAGTGGGGGTTTCCTGCCTGAAAAGTTCAGCCGCAAAGGTGTTTGCCCCGGAGCCGGTGGATTTTGACTGGACGATCGTGCTGCTGCTTGTGCTTTCCGTATTTGTAAAAATTTGGATGGCGCGTTTTAACCGTAGCTTGGGAAAGAAGATTAACTCGAAGGTAATGCAGGCGACGGCGGCGGATTCCTTCGGGGATGTGCTTGTCACGAGCGCCACGGTGTTCTCGCTTTTTATTGGGAAATGGACGGGGCTTTCGGTGGACGGATATATGGGGGTCATTGTTTCGGCCGCAGTGCTGGTGGCGGGTTTTAATATTGCGAAAGATACGTTGAAGCCGCTTCTGGGGGAAGCCATTGACAGAGAGGTGTATGACCGGATCACTTCGAAGGTGGAAAGTTATGAGGGGATTCTTGGAAGCCACGACCTGATTGTGCACAATTACGGGCCGACCCACTCCATGGCGACCATCCATGCGGAAGTGTCGAACGAATCGGACATTGAGGAAGCGCATGAGCTCATTGACCGGATCGAGCGGGAGGTGCTGCGCGACCTCAATATTTTCCTTGTCATCCACATGGATCCGGTCGAGGTGCGCGATGCGACCGTGATGCAGCAAAAACAGATGGTTGCAGGGATTGTGAAGGAGCTTGAGCCGGATGCATCCATCCATGATTTTAGGGTGGTGGCAGGGAAGAACAGGAGCAATTTGATTTTTGACCTTGTCCTTCCTTATTCTTACAGCGAAAAGCAGGAGACGGAACTGGTGCACCAGATCATGGAGCGTGTCAGGGCGCAGGATGAACGCTGTGAGTGCGTGATGAACTTAGAAAACAGCTTTGTGCAAGCGAAGGGGCATGGAAAATAATGGAACATGCAGGCTCTGATGGAAAAATAAAAATTTTTAAAAAAGTGCTTGCAATTTTTCTCCGTCTGTATTATAATAACATCCGTGGTCAGCAAGGTGGCCATGGGTGACATAGGGCTATCGCCAAACGGTAAGGCACTGGATTCTGATTCCAGCACTTCAAGGTTCGAATCCTTGTAGCCCTGTTTATGTGGATCGGAGACATATATTTATGTTTCCGATTTTTTTATGCGCAGACCCGCATATGGAAATTTGTGCGACCCGTGCAGAGGAAGTAAGCCGCCAAGGCGGTGCATGGGCCGCCTTGGCGGCAGACATGGGGGAAATCTACAGGATAAAAGAGGTGAATGTCATGAGGATTGCGAGGATAAAGCGGTTGCCTGGGAGGCTGAAAAAAAAAGCTCCGTGGGTTTGTAAGAAAATGGAAGTACACGTCAAAGACTTCTTATTATATCCGTTGCCTGAGGACAAAGGAGCTTGACCCGCAGGCGGTCTTTTTCGAGTCGAAGGGCGGGAAGGATATCGCGGGAAATATTTTTTACCTGCTAAAAGAACTGTGCGGCGGGCAGTTTGCGGATTATACGGTGTATCTGGCAGCAGGGGCATCGATGGTGGAGCGGTTTTCGGAGCTGCTTGCGCGTTATGGGATCAGCGGTGTGCATTTTGTGAAAACGGGGTCGAAGGAATACCGGCTGCGGCTCGCAACATCAAAATACCTTTTCAATGATACCACGTTCCCGGCATGGTATATCAAAAGGGAGGGGCAGGTTTACCTCAATACATGGCATGGAACGCCGTTTAAAATGATGGGGCGCGATGTGTGGAACCGTGCCTACGCCATTGGGAATGTCCAGCATAATTTCCAGATTGCAGACTATTTGTTGTACCCGAATGATTATATGAAGGAAAAAATGATGGGTGCCTATATGCTCCACAACACTTGGAAGGGAACGGCGCTCTTGGAGGGGTACCCGCGCAACAGCATATTTTTCATGCCGGATCGTGCGGCAGCCCTGCGCGGGGAGCTTGGGCTTTGTGGCAAGCGTGTCGTTTTGTATATGCCAACTTGGCGGGGTGTTCTGACGAACAAGAAAAGCGATGTCCAGATGGAGGCGGCAAAATGCTATTTTTATCTTTTGGACAGGGAACTGACGGATGATGAAGTGTTTTTTGTCAAGTTCCATATTTTTACAGCCAAAAAGTTTGATTTTGCAGAGTACAAGCATATCCGCCCGATACCGGAGGGGTATGAAACCTATGATCTTCTGAACATGGCGGATGTCATGGTGACGGATTATTCCAGCGTATTTTATGATTTTGCAAACTCACACAAAAAGATTGTCCTTTTTACGTATGACCGGGAGGAATATCTGGATGAGCGGGGACTTTATGTGCCGATGGACAGTTTCCCGTTCCCGCAGGCAAATTCCGTGGACGAGCTGCTTGCGCAGATCCGGTCGCCGCGCGCGTATGATGATACGGAATTTTGTGCGGAATATTGCCGGTATGACAACAAACAGGCGGCAAACCGCATCCTGCGCCATGTTCTGCTGGGGGAAAAGTGTTGCAAGGAGGAGAAGGCGAAGCCAAATGGGAAACCGAACACGCTTGTCTATTGTTCCAACCTTGGGCGCAACGGTATGACAACCTCGCTGCTCAATATGATCCAACTGGTTGACCACGAGAAGGAGAATTACTATTTTACATTCCAGCAGGGGCAGTTTGCGAAGGTACCGGACCGGTTAAATTGCGTGCCAACCTTTGTTGACCTGATGCCGATGAGCGGGAACATAACGGAAAAGACATTTACGGAAACCCTTGCATTCAAGCTGTATTTCCGCTTTAATATCGAGACGAAATGGGTGGCGCGCAAGCTTCGGGAACTTTTTGGGCGGGAATATGAAAAGCGCTACGGGCTTGTTCCGATTGACAAGATCATCCATTTTACCGGGTATGCGCCGTATGTGACAATGCTTTATCTATATGCCCCTGCCAGGAGAGCTATTTTTGTCCACAATGATATGTATGACGAGATCCGGGAAAAAGGAAACCAGCACCTGCTGACATTAAAGCACGCATACCGTGAATATGACAGGGTGGTGGCGGTGAGCCAGGCAGTGAAAGATTCCCTGCTCAAAATCGAGAAAAACCAGGACAATGTCGTGATTGTGGAAAACCCTCATTATTATCAGGGCGTATTG
>CAYMGZ010000357.1:0-305 GCA_964390095.1 uncultured Lachnospiraceae bacterium
AAATTTGACAGTGATGATGCCTTCGACGAATGGAAGCAGCAAATAAGTCAGAATATCCAGAAGGATATTGGTCTGTTTACCGGCCTCGCGGTGCTGCGGATGCTGGGGGCGGATTATCAGAATCTGACTTTTATCAGAACAATGCCTCGTTTGAGGGTATTGGAAGTGGTGGAAAGCAATTTTGTCTCCATGGAAGGCATCGACGACCTTGTGCGTTTGAAGCAGCTTTGCTGCTGGCTGGATTAGGGAACAGAACAAAGCAATTTTTTATTGAGGTTATCGCATGAAAAAAACAATCATAATTT
>CAYMGZ010000357.1:315-2957 GCA_964390095.1 uncultured Lachnospiraceae bacterium
GGTCGGCGTGGCGCTAGTTTCCCTGAAAAAAGGCGAAACGGCGGAGGGCATCACACTTTTAGAGGACATTGAAAAGGGGCATAAATTCGCCCTGCGGGATATCCCGTGCGGCGAGCAGGTCATCAAATACGGCGAGGTCATCGGCAGGGCAAGTGCCGATATCGCCGCGGGCAGCCATGTCCACAGCCACAATATGGAAACCAATCTTTCCGGGACGCTGGAATATTCCTACAAGAAAAAGCAAGCTGCGCCTGCCGGGGAAGCACCGCAGGGAAAACAGCCTGCCGGGGAATTTCCGGAAGGGAAAATCCTTTCCGGAAATCAAAAATCCCGCACGGTTTCCGTCTACGAGCGCAAAGGCGGCGAGGTCGGCATCCGCAACGAACTCTGGGTTATCCCGACGGTCGGCTGCGTGAATGCGCAGGCGCGCCAGATTGCGGCGGAATTTTTAAAAAAGCACGGTGGACTGCCCGGCATCGACGGGGTTTTCGCCTACACGCACCCTTACGGCTGCTCGCAGATCGGAGAGGACCATGAGCGCACGCGCCAGATTTTACAGCGGATGGTAAAGCATCCGAACTGCGGCGGCGTGTTGGTTTTGGGGCTTGGCTGCGAGAACAACCGCATGGATGTTTTTAAGGAAACGCTTGGGGATTATGACGGGACGCGCACGCGTTTTTTGGTCGCGCAGGACGTTCCGGATGAGATTACGGCGGGCGTTGCGCTCTTAGAGGAACTTTATCAGGCGGCGAAGGATGACGTGCGCAAGGAGAAGGATATTTCCTGCTTAAAAGTCGGTTTAAAATGCGGCGGCTCGGACGGGCTTTCGGGCATCACCGCAAATCCGCTTGTCGGGCGCTTCTCCGACTATATCGCGGGCGTGGGCGGCACGACGGTGCTGACCGAGGTGCCGGAAATGTTCGGCGCGGAGCAGCTTTTGATGGACCGCGCGAAGGACGAGGCGACGTTTGATAAAATTGTACGGCTGATCAATAATTTTAAAGAATATTACCAGAAGCACGACCAGCCGGTCTACGAAAACCCTTCGCCGGGCAACAAAGCGGGCGGAATCACGACACTCGAGGATAAATCGCTTGGCTGCACGCAGAAATCCGGCACGGGCGAGGTCTGCGACGTGCTCTTTGACGGCGACGCGCTTGCCTCGCACGGCTTAAACCTTTTAAACGGTCCGGGCAATGATATGGTCGCGGTCACGAACCTTGCGGCGGCGGGCTGCCATATCGTCCTGTTCACAACGGGGCGCGGCACGCCGTTTGGGGGTTTTGTTCCGACCATTAAAATCTCCACGAATTCTGACCTTGCAAAGCGCAAGGCGAACTGGATTGATTTTGATGCGGGCGGGATTGCCGCGGGCGAAAGTTTTGAGGAAAAGCTTGAGGAGCTGATTGATTTGGTTGTGGCGACCGCGAACGGGAAACAGACGGTCAACGAGCGGACGGGCGCGCGGGATATCGCGATTTTTAAGACCGGCGTAACGCTGTAAAGATGGCTTTGGCAGCGCGGCTTTAAAATGCGATGATCCGTTTGCGCCGGGAGCACAGCGCTCCGGCATGTTTGTAAGTTTCGAAAAGCAAGGAGACAATTTATGAACACCGAGGAAACAAAATCATATATAAAAAATTTTTTCGAATCCCTCTATGAAAAAAGAAAGAATGTAGATGAAGTTCTTGTGAAAATTCCTGTTATCGAAGGCAACGAACCAATGTGGGAGGAGGGCGCGGTACCGGATGAGGACGAATGGGTGACTTGGCGGCTGCTTCCGGCGCAGGTAAGCGGGGAAGAAATTGCGGAGTTGGAAGAAGCGCTTGGTGCGAAACGGCTATCTCCCGTTTGCGTGGGATGAGGAAGGGTACTTTATCCTTTGCATGGATTTGGAACATATGCCGGACGAGGAAAGCTGCCCGATCGTGCAGATCGACCATGAAATTATGTTTGATTTTGACGAGGACACGACCGGGCGTGAAGAGCTGGCGGGTGAAATGCAGCCGGTCGCCGACAATTTTTTTGCCTACCTTGAGGGGCTGCTCTTGGAAGAAGACGGGAAGATATAGGCGTTCTTAGTAATCCATCCGGCACGCAACGAAAAGATGGTGAGGACTTGGAGAAAGACGTTAAGATATAGGTGTTCGTTACCATCCATCCGGCATACATCGAAAAGATGGTGGAGACTTAGAAAAAGACCAAAAAATGCAGGAGTTTTTTGCGGCATTGAGGGTATTTTGTTGCAATAAGGAGGGGAAGGATATGGAATTTCATTATGAATTGCTGGAGGAAACAAGAAAAGAGATTAAGGATATCCGGTTTTTCAGGGAAGACATTGAGATCAATACGGAAGAATATGAGGTTATCCATAATTATGACGAAGCATACAAAAACGCATTTGACAGGTTTTATAAGTATGGAGAATTAAAAGGACAGACATGGGTTGATATTCTGGAAGAAAACATGGCAGAGGTGAAGGGGATCATTTATCAGCATGATAACTATGCGGAATTGTCAAAAACGTTAAGGGGGATTGAGGTTCCGGAATTGGATGACCTTGAATATCCGATCGATGACGATAGTGTATGTGAGGAGATGTATAACGAGATATTATTGTGCGTGAAAAGCAGGTTTGTCTG
>CAYMGZ010000357.1:2967-3566 GCA_964390095.1 uncultured Lachnospiraceae bacterium
TAAACTTGGGGCATGGCCGTGCGGATGGAATCATAAGGATGGAAAGATAATAGTGTACACCCCGGAATAAGACGGGATGTTCCGATTTCTGCAATCAGTTTTTTGCTTACAGACAAAGTATCTTCACCGGAGGGGGATTGGATCTTTATATGGTTCCACAAGTTTCCACCCGCTCCGATTACTTATAAAGTCAGAAAAATCTTATTTAGGAAGGAGTTATTGAACTATGACCTTTTATCATGGAAGTCCGATTGGTGGGCTGAACGAATTGCAACCTTTTCTGTCGGAACACGGCAAACCATATATTTATTTCGCAACAAATCCTTTGGTCGCCCTTTTGTATGCGGTAAAGCCAGTGCCAAAACCCTTTAGTTTTTACCCCTATGGATTCGATAAAAATGGTAATGTCATTTATTCAGAGTATTATGAAAACGCTTTTTGTGATTTGTATAAATGTAAAATGGGATATTTGTATGAATGTGATGATTTAAAAAATACAGACACACCTACTCAAATAAATTGTGCTTACACTTCTGCAGAGCCAATAAAAGTTGACAGAGTAACCATGATCCCTGACCTTTATACATTCTACAAGGAAC
>CAYMGZ010000358.1:0-3557 GCA_964390095.1 uncultured Lachnospiraceae bacterium
AATCTCCCTCATTTCTGTGCGCCTTTTCATTTTCATCCGGTTTGCGTATGACGCACGGACACAAACCTGAAACTTTACAGGGCATACTGCACGGTATCACCGGGCACGCCCATACCTTCCATATTTCCCCACACCAAAAAACGTAAATAGAAACTTTTGCAAACACAGGTCCACGATACCCCACTCACACCGGAAAACTTGCAAATGCAGGTACAAGAATCAACACAAACACAATGACCAGCATCCCTCCCATTGGGAGCAAAAGCTTCGTCCCTGCCTCCTCCCCTTTTTTCCTCGCATGGTTTTTCCGTTCCGAAAACGCTTCCTGTGCCTCCATACGCAAAAGCTGCGCAATCCCGGAAGAACCCTTCCTTAGATTCTGCGTCAGGATCGTTGTAAAACGCAGGTAGGAAATCAGGCCGCAGCGCCTCCCAAACTGCTCATACGCGCGCAGTTCCGGCATCCCCACTTCAATCTGTGCCATCGTGCGCTGCATCTCGTCATACACATAACGCCTTCGCCCGGATTTCTGGTAATCCGCCAACATATGCTCCCACGCCCCCCGCACAGTCATCCCCGCACCAAGCAGCAGAAGGAACCGGCTTAAGAAATCCGGGTAATCCATCAAAAGTTCTTCTTCCCGCTCCTTTTTCTTTTTGCGTAGCACGGATACTTCCCTGCCATAGACCGCAAATACCGCCACCGCACCAAGCAGCAGGAATATCCCTGTCATATCCTGTTTCGGCCTGCTCCATGTGACCCCGTTCCCCTCCACGCTTTCTGGCAGCACAAGATAACCTTCCCCCGCTGTTTCCTCATCGCTTGCATCAAGCGCATCCTGAAGCCGTTTTGCAAGAAATTCCTCCTCCGTGTACGGATACGGCTGCACCATCACCTCATAGGCACATTCCTCCGTAAATTCCCCGTAACACAACCGTGCCGTCAAGGTCACCGCCTGCGCTTTTGAAAGCTCCCTGTTATGTACGCTCCCATCCCCGCTCATTAATTTCCGGTCCGAACTTTTCCAGAGAATTTCCAGATCATACTCCGGCAATTCTTCCGGGAGCACCAGATTCTCTGTCACCTCAAAAAGCGATGCATTCCCGCCCAGGATACGTTCCTTTAACAGTTCCTTTACAAGCCCAAACAGTTCCTCCACTTCCTGCGCGGAACGTTCCCTTGCAGAAACCGGGAATTCCAACCCGCTTTCATAATCGCCATACCTTGCCACAAGCCTCACCCGTCTGGCCCCATATTCCGGCCGCTCCACCTGCCCCTCCGGCATCGCCGTTTCCCGCCTCCCACTCCCCACCAAAAGCGCAATGGCCAAAACCAGCACCGCCCCGGCCGCGAAAAGTGTGTTTTTCTTACGCTTTTTCGAAAACTTTCGCTGGCAGTCTTCTGAATTCTCAAGCGGGTAGACCTTCTCAAGCAATTCCTTTAGCTCACGGTTCATAACCTCACCTCCAATCCAAATCCGCACAACTGTCCTTAAATCTCGATCCCCGTAATATGCCCCATCAGCCAAACCAGCGCCAGATACGCAAGGAGCAGCGCACTCATCAAAGCCCAGCCACCCACACCATCGTACAAAATATCAAGATAGCCCGGCGAAAAAACCCGAAAATAAAGAATTATCGCCGGCGGGATCAGTTTCATGATCCGGCACTCCATCTTTTTTGCCGTCAGGATTGTATTGATTTCCCGCCTTAATTCCGTCTTGTCCGTGATTACTGTGATCGAGGATTGCAGCACACGCAGCAGGTCACCGCCACTCTTTTTTGCTGTCCGGTAAATTTCCGAAAAACTTTGTGCATCCTCAAGCCCGCTCCTTGCCGCAAAACTCTGGAATGCCTCCTCGACTGGCACGGAATTGGCAATGCTCCTTGTAATCCGCCCCATCTCCCCACAGATAAAAGACCCCTTCGGATAAATGCACACCAAATCCTGTTCCGCCGCCGAAATGGCATTTTCCATTGAGTAGCCGGCTTCCAGCGATGCCCGTATGCTGATTAACGCATCCTTGAACTGAACCGCATGTTCACATGCCTCATCCTGCTGCCTCTGCTTCTTTCTGTTTTTTTGCAGGACGGGGAATGCCAGCAAAAACATAAGCCCAACCGCCATATTCTGATAGAGCAGTTCCCCCAACATCATGCATCCTGCCAGATATCCTGCCAAAAAACAAATTTCCTGTTTCCAACATACCTTCTTCCCTATGGAACCACCCTCTTCCCAATTTTGTCCTTTCTTCACACAGCCCGCACATATCCCCATAATTTTCTGAAATCTCACACCGTCAACCCCGCATGTTTTAATTTCTGCCTGCGGATCAACCCCTCCGGTGAACCGCGCAGCCTGCCTGCAATCTTCCCCTCCGGTGTCTCGCCTTCCTCGATAAATTCAAAAATACGGTTCAGCTCAATCTCCCCATCCACACAGTCAAGCACCTCGGAAATCTCAAGCACATGCCTTGATTTGTCGCGCAGCCGCCCAAGCTGTACCACAATGTCAATCGCCGAGGCAATCTGCTTGCGCACCGCGAGCAGCGGGATATCCGTTCCCAAAAGCACCATCGTCTCAAGGCGTGAGAGCATGTCTGCCGGGGAATTAGAATGCCCGGTGCTCATCCCATTATGCCCGGTATTTAACGCCTGCAGCATGTCAATCGCCGCCGCATCCCGCACTTCCCCGACAATAATCCGGTCCGGGCGCATACGCAGCGAGGACTTAATCAGGTCGCGGATGCTGATCTCATTTTTCCCCTCCGCGTTCGCGTTGCGCACTTCCAGCCGCACTAGGTTTGGAATACTGCGGATTTGCAGCTCCGCCGAATCCTCGATTGTGATAATCCGCTCATCCTTCGGGATATCATTCGAAAGCGCATTTAAAAATGTCGTCTTTCCCGAACCTGTCCCCCCGGAAATAAAGATATTGTATCCCGCAACCACAAGCTTCCTCAAAAAATCTGCCGCCTCCTGCGTCAGGGAATTTAATTCCACCAGCTTTTCCATATTGAATGCTTCTTCCGGGAACTTGCGGATTGTGACAATCGGGCCTTCGAGGGCAACCGGCGGAAGCACAATGTTGACACGCGACCCGTCCGGAAGCCGCGCATCCACGATCGGGCAGGACTCGTTAATCATCCGGTTTGCCCCGGATACAATCTGCTGCACAACTTCCTCCAACTTTTGCCTGGAAGAAAAACAGCGCCCCCAGGGCTCCACTTTCCCATTTTGCTCAATAAAAATCTGTTTTTCCCCATTGACCATGATTTCCGAGACACTCTCATCTTCCACCAGCTCCTGCAAAATATCCAACCGGCGGATGGAATTGAAAATATCCCGGCGCAGCCGCAGTTTTTCCGAAATACTGAAATATTCCTCCTTCATCCGGGCACAGATACTCTCATCAATCAGATCGTAGAGTTCCTCATCCGTCATATCATGCGACAAATCCACCGCCTGCATAACATACTCGCACAGCTCCTGCCTGCGCGCACCCACATTTGCCCCATTTTCCCAACTTTCAGCCAATTTTTTGCAACACCTCCTCCA
>CAYMGZ010000359.1:0-2106 GCA_964390095.1 uncultured Lachnospiraceae bacterium
ACCCCAAACCCACAAACTGACATAACACGGCACCCTGTTAATTTTATGAAAATCTTAATGCAAATAAAAATGTTCTATGGTATAATATCGGCAGATATTATACCTGCGCCGGTTCGCCGTCCGACGAAATCCGCACGGAGGTGCGGAGGACAATCACCTTGGCGAACTGTGTGCATCCCCAGGAGGGAAAGCGCATTTATGCGCTTATCATGTCAAAACGACATGCTATAATATCGCCAGATATTATACCGGCAGGCGCACCATCCACCCGCGCCTGCAGAAAGAGGCAATCCGTGAAACATCCAAAAACAGACAATAAAGGCCTAAACATCATCATCGTCGGCTGCGGCAAGGTCGGTGCGACGCTGACCGAACAGCTTTGCAAGGAAGGCCATGACATTACCCTGATCGACAAAAACGCCCAGAAAATGCAGGCGCTGTCCAATCTTTACGATGTCCTTGCCATCACCGGCAACGGTGCCAGCTACAATGTCCTAAAGGAAGCCGGGGTCGAGGAGGCCGACCTGATCATCGCCGTGACCAACTCGGACGAGCTCAACCTTTTGTGCTGCACGATCGCCACGCAGGTCGGCAACTGTGCCGCCATCGCGCGCGTGCGCACCCCGGAATACAGTGCGGAGGTCGAGTACCTGCGCGGGAGGTTGGGGCTTGCCATGATCATCAACCCGGAGCTTGAGATGGCAAAGGAAGCCGCCCGCATCCTCTCCCTCCCGACCGCGCTCGAAGTCAACTCCTTCGCGCAGGGGAAAGCGGAAATGGCAAAATTCTGCATCCCGGAGGGCAGCATCTTAGACGGCATGACCATCATGGACCTAAGCCGCAAGGTCATCATGGCGCGCGACAAAAAAGCAAACATTGTCGTTTGTGCAATCGAGCGCGACGGCGAGATTTATATCCCTTCCGGGAATTTTGAGATGAAAGCGGGCGATGTGATCTCCTTTGTCGCCTCCAGCAAAAACACAAGACTTTTCATGGAGGCCATCGGCATGAAATCCGACCGGGTCAAGGACACCATGATCATCGGCGGCGGGCGGGCGGCATACTATCTTGCAAGCTGCCTTTTAGCGGCGGGGATCAATGTCAAGATCATCGAAAACAACGCCGTGCGCTGCGAGGAACTCAGCGTCCTTTTGCCGAAGGCCACCATCATCAACGGCGACGGCTCCAATGAGGAACTCTTAAAGGAGGAGGGCATCGAATATACGGAATCCTTTGTCCCGCTTACCGGGATCGACGAGGAAAACATCATCCTCACCCTCTACGCAAAACAGGTTTCCCACGCCAAGATCATCACAAAGATCAACCGCATCACCTTCAAGGATGTCATAAGCGCCCTCAACCTCGGCAGCGTCCTCTACCCGCGTTACATCACCGCCGAGGCAATCATTGCCTATGTGCGCGCAAAAAAGAACTCGAAGGCAAGTGACAAAATTGAGACGCTCTACCATATGTTTGATTCCCGCGTGGAAGCGATTGAATTTCTTGTGGAGAGCGAATCCGCCGTCACGGACACCGCCTTTAAGGACCTTGCCCTAAAAAAGCATCTCCTGATTACCTTCATTTACCGCAAGGGCAGGATCATCATCCCGACCGGCCAGGACTGCATCCACGTCGGCGACACGGTCATGATCGTGACGACGCACACGGGCTTCCACAATATTCTGGACATACTTGAAGTTTAATTGCAGGGATGGCGCAAAAAAAGCGCCAACGCAGGAAAGGACTTGGATTTTTTATGAACCGCTCCATGATACGCTATGTTTTAGGGCATGTTTTAAAAATTGAGGGGGCACTGCTGCTCCTGCCCTGCCTGATTGCCGCGTGCTACCACGAAAAGGAAGGGCTGTACTACCTTGCCGTCGCGGCGATCTGCCTTGTTTTGGGCTACCTGATGACACATAAAAAGCCAAAAAATAATGTGTTTTACATGAAAGAAGGCTGTGTTGCCACCACTTTAAGCTGGGTCGCACTCAGCTTCTTTGGCTGTCTGCCGTTCTGGTTTTCCGGCGAGATCCCATCTTTTACCGATGCGCTGTTTGAGACCATCTCCGGCTTTACGACCACGGGGGCAAGCATCCTTTCCGA
>CAYMGZ010000359.1:2116-3535 GCA_964390095.1 uncultured Lachnospiraceae bacterium
GCACTCTCGCATGCCGCGCTGCTCTGGCGCAGCTTCACGCACTGGATCGGGGGTATGGGCGTACTGGTGTTCCTGCTCGCCATCATCCCGATGAGCGGCGGCTCCCACATCAACCTGATGCGTGCGGAAAGCCCGGGGCCGTCCGTCGGCAAATTGGTGCCTAAACTAAAATCCTCCGCCCGCATCCTTTATGTGATCTATTTTGGGATGACGGTGTTGGAACTGATCTTTCTCATCATCGGGAAAATGCCGTTTTTTGCTGCCCTGTGCACCAGCTTTGGCACCGCGGGCACCGGCGGTTTCGGCATCAAAAACGACAGCATCGGCGGCTATTCGCCCTACCTGCAATGGGTGACGACGATTTTCATGATCTTGTTCGGCGTGAATTTCAACGCCTACTACTTTATCCTGTTCCGGCAGGTAAAGCGCGCGCTGCGCATGGAGGAAGTGCGCTACTATTTCCTGGTTATCGCCGCCTCGACGGGGATCATTTTTATCAGCCTCGTCCAAAATGCGATGGGTGCGGCGGACGCACTGCGCCACTCGGCCTTTCAGGTTGCCTCGATCATCACGACCACCGGTTTTTCCACGGCGGATTTTGACCTGTGGTCCCAGACTGCAAAAACCGTGCTCGTCTTTCTGATGTTCATCGGTGCCTGCGCGGGCAGCACCGGGGGCGGCATCAAGGTTTCGCGCATCGTCATCCTTTTAAAGACCGTGAAGAAGGAACTAAATTCCTACCTTCACCCAAAGAGCATTAAAAAGATCAATTTTGAGGACAAGCCGGTCGAACATGAGGTGGTGCGCGCCGTCAACGTGTATTTCATCACTTTTGTCGTGCTGTTTTCCGCCTCCGTCTTCCTGCTCTCCATCGAGGGCAAGGACCTGGTCACGAATTTTACGGCGGTCGCCGCCACGATCAACAACATCGGCCCGGGGCTTGCGCTCGTCGGCCCGACGCAGAATTTCGGGATTTTCAGCGTGGGGAGTAAGTTTGTACTGATGTTCGATATGCTTGCGGGGAGGCTTGAGCTGTTCCCGCTGCTGATCTTGTTCCATCCGGGGATCCTAAAAGAATTTCTGCCGGGGAGGTCAAGGAAGAAACAGAAGGATTAGCCTCAAAAAAAATGATCAGGCGAGAGGGATGGGGCAGCAAGAGGTTACTGCCCCACTCCCTCCGCACCCAAGAGAGGCCGATGACATCGTGAAAGTGGTCTTCCGGTAAAATTTGGGTTGCAGCACCCGACAAAATATGCTATAGTGAACATGGACACCGTGTTACAAGGTGGTAGCCTCCCGGACTTTCAGGAAGCGGAATTCACCGCTATGCCGTTCGGCATAATCCCATCGTGGGAAATATGAAGGAGGGGAGGTGGTGCAATATGAGTACATATGAAGTATTAAGCCTGTTGTTTTTGG
>CAYMGZ010000360.1:0-3516 GCA_964390095.1 uncultured Lachnospiraceae bacterium
CTTCCAGTACCAATGACCTAGGATATGCTGTTTTGAGTTCCGCACGGATTGTTTTTAATAGAATACATCTGTTAAAAATAAACCTTGTGCCGGAAGGCGTTCCCCCGCTGCAGTGCGGTCGCCCCCCTCAATCACCTTTTTTACTGCGGCGGGTTCCATCTCTTTTTTGCCGACGGCGAGCACGGTTCCCACCATGATGCGGACCATATAAGGCCAAAAATCATCCCCGTCGATGCGGACTAAAACCTCCTTCTCATCGCCGTACACGTCAAACTCCCGGATCTCGCGCACCGTTGATTTCTTCATCCGCTTATTCTCCGAAAACGCCGCAAAATCATGTTTCCCTACCATATACTTTGCCGCCTCGCGCATCCTGCCCACGTCCGGTCGCTTAAAACTGTAATAATTGTATTTCCGCTCGAATACCGATGGCACATCCCCAATGGAAATATGGTACTCATAGCAGAACCCCTTTGCCAGGTACGAGGCGTGGAAACGGTCCGGTACCTCCTCGGCCGCAAGTACCGCGATATCCCTTGGCAGGAAGCGGTTCATATAACGCTGTATCTCAAGGCAGGACATATCGGTGCCGGTATGGAAATTCGCCACCTGCCCGCTCGCGTGTACCCCCGCTTCCGTGCGTGCCGCCCCGATGACCTCGACTTTTTCATTGTCCATACGGCAAAGCACTTCCTCCAGCTTCTCCTGCACTGTCATCCCCTTCGCCCCGGTGGCCGGGCGTTGCCAGCCATCATAGCGCGAGCCGTCGTATTCCGTTAGTAGCTTAATATTTCTCACATAAAACCTCATTCTGCGACTATATTGTTCCGAAGCAAGTCTGTGCGCAGCCCGGACTTGTGTTCATTATACACGATTTTTTTCTGGTTGGCAATGTTTTCTGAGGGAACAAAAGGAATCTTTTTGCTGTCAAAAACACCACTGTCTGACAGCTTTCTTTCTCAGCGGAAAACAACATACAAACAAAAAGATTGCCAGACCTGCAAAAGCAAACCGGTCTGGCAATCCCCATCTTCCATTGATCTTCCTTTTTTACCTAAACGCTGCCGACACCTCCCTATCAGCCTTCCATCTTCCGACACGCCCGCGTTTTTACCCGAGTGTCACGGATACTTCATGCACCTTCCCATCCCCAAAGACCGGAACCACATTGCCTGCCACCCCGCTCCCGTCCACCGTCATAAGGGCAACCCCTTTGCAGACATGGTCCGGGTTTTTCACGGTGACCTTGTACACATCACCCCGAAACTGCCTTACCACCTCGTATCCATCCCATGCCGCCGGGATGGCCGGGTCAATCATCAGCCCGTCATACTCCGGCTTGATACCGAGGATGTACTGGGAGATCGCCACAAAATTCCAGGATGCCGTGCCGGTCAGCCAGGAGTTTTTCGCCTCACCGAAACGCCTTGCATCCTTGCCTGCCACCATCTGCGCGTAGACATACGGCTCCAGACGGTGGATTTCTGAATATTCTTCCGTGTACGCCGGGGCAATCCTTGTATAATAGTCAAATGCCTTGTCACCGCGCCCCATAAAGGCTTCCGCGCACATGATCCACGCGTTGTTGTGGCAGAATACCCCCGCATTTTCCTTGTAACCCGCCGGGTAGGTTGAAATTTCGCCGTACTCGACATAGTATTTCGTAAATGCCGGGTTGTTCAGCACCAAACCGTATTTTGAGCCGAGGCGTTCTTCCACGGCATCGAGTGCCTTGATGGCCTCGCCGTTTTCCAGGCCGCATTTTCCAAGGATGCAAAACCCCTGCGGTTCAATGAAAATCTTGCCTTCCTCGCACTCCCTGCTCCCGACCTTCCTGCCGAAATCATCGTAGGCGCGCAGGAACCACTCACCATCGTAGCCATCGCGCATGATCGTCCTACGCATGTTTTCCACTTCCGCCATCGCGCGGTCATGTTCCGCAAGATTCCCGGTCTTTTCCATCAATATGGCATATTCTTCGCCAATATAGGCAAACATGCCGGCAATCATCACGGATTCCGCCACTTTTCCGTCCTTGCTCGTCACGGTCTGGAAGGATTCACCGGACTCGGTCGAGAAACAGTTTAAATTCAGGCAGTCATTCCAGTCCGCCCTGCCAATGAGCGGCAGCCCGTGTGGTCCTAAATTGTTGGTCACATGGTCGAAGGAACGCTTCAAATGGTCGGAGAGCGGCGCGGCAAGCCCGTCCTCATTATCGTAAGGGGTCATCACATCAAGGATGCCGTAATCCCCCGTCTCCTTAATATAGGAAACAACCGCCAAAATCAGCCAGAGCGGGTCGTCGTTGAAATTGCTGCCGATCTCGTCATTGCCTTTTTTCGTGAGCGGCTGGTACTGGTGGTACGCACCGCCGTCCGGAAGCTGCGTTGCGGCAAGGTCGATGATGCGCTCCCTTGCGCGGTCCGGGATCTGGTGCACAAAGCCAAGCAAATCCTGGTTCGAATCGCGGAAGCCCATGCCGCGCCCGATCCCCGACTCGAAATAGGAGGCACTGCGCGAAAGGTTGAACGTCACCATACACTGGTACTGGTTCCAGATGTTGACCATGCGGTCCACCTTTTCCTCCGGGGTTTTTACCGTATATTTCGAGAGAAGTTTGTCCCAATATTCCTTTAATGTAAGGAAAGCCTGATCAACCGCTTCCACCTGCGCAAAGCGCGCGATCATCTCCTCCGCCTTCTTTTTGTTGATCACATTCGTTGCATTTGGCGCGAGCGAGGAGAGCAAAAGCCCGTCCGTGTCCGGGGTTCCTACCTGCCACTCCCATTTTTCCTCCTGTGCATTTTCCACATAGCCGAGGATAAAGACAAAGTCCTTTGCCTCGCCCGGGTTCAATGTGATTTCAAGGCAGTGGGAGGCAACCGGCGACCATCCGTCCGCCACGGAATTCGTGCAGGCACCCGAGCGCACCGCCTCCGGGGCGGAAAACCCGCCGTATGTACCAAGGAATGCCTCGCGGTCCGTGTCAAAACCCGCGACTGGGGCATTGACCGAATAAAACGCGTAGTGGTTGCGGCGCTCCTTGTATTCCGTTTTATGGTAGATCACGGAACCTTTCACCTCAACCTCGCCGGTATTGAAATTGCGCTGGAAATTTGTACTGTCATCCTGCGCGTTCCAAAGGCACCATTCCACGAAGGAAAAGAGCTTGACCGCGCGTTTGCGCGTGCCGGTGTTCTTGACCGTGACTTTGTGGATCTCGCCGTTGTAATCCAGCGGCACAAAAAAGGTCACACCGACCTCGATGCCCTTTTTTGCGCCCCGAATCTTTGTGTAGCCCATGCCGTGGCGGCATTCATAAAAATCCAGCGCCTTCTTCGCCGGGGCATACCCCGGAGACCAGAAATCCCCGTCATCATACAGATAAAAATAGCGCCCGCCCCCAAGGTCAAGCGGAACGTTGTTGTAGCGGAAACGCGTGATGCGGCGCAGTTTTGCATCCTTATAAAAGCTGTACCCGCCTGCCGTGTTGGATATCAGCGAAAAAAAATCCTG
>CAYMGZ010000361.1:0-3512 GCA_964390095.1 uncultured Lachnospiraceae bacterium
GACCTCTTTCCAAGTGTCACGCATATCTCGGATATAAGTGAGGGCTTCCTCAACAATATCCTTGTCCTTCTTGATATTTGCCTGCACCAGCCTTCGGTATATATAATCATAGATCAATTCAAAATCTTTGGCAACCGGATATTTGAAATCCAGCGTCCCCCTAAATTCCATGATGATCTTCTGTGCCTTTAAGAGATTTTCATTTGCCTTGCTGATATCTTTATTTTCGATCGCGTAAATCGCCTTGTTGCAGAATTTGATTGCCCCCTCATACAGCATCAGCGTCAATTCTGCCGGAGACGCAGTATTCACCTTGATTCCCTGATAAGCTGCTGCAATGTTCGTATTTGGTGTCATAACATAACCTCCTTGTCCTTGTTATCACTGCTATAGGAACCAATCACATAGAACCGCCACCAAACAGGGATGTAAGGGAACTTGACTGTGAATTGAGCTGGGACATCGCTTTCTCCATCGCGGTGAACTGTTTGTAGTAACGGTCTTCCATCGCAGAAAGTTTATCTTCCATCGTGGTCAACTCTTTCTTGTATTTATCAAGGTCTATCTTCATCTGTTTATCTTCGTAGAAGGTAAGGGCGCTGCTGTTTGTCGTCCCTTTCATCTTCTCACCGAATGTTGCGTACAGCTGGCTGGAGAGTTTCGTCATGACCGACATAACCATGTCCGGATCCTCCTCAATCGCCGCCTTCAATTTATTTTCCTTGCCGGAGAGGGTGTCATCGTCCGCATCGCCCTCGATGTGGAGCTTCCCTTTTTCCTTATAATCCGTTGACATGATGCCGAGCGAGGAAAGGGAATATTTCGTCCCGTTGTAATCCACCGTCTGCGTCATTGTCGTCTTCATGGCACTCATAATGGAATTTACGGTACCATCGCGGCGCAGCAGGGAATCCTTGATTTTCTTTTCCCATTTCTCGATGTCCTCATCGTTCATCGCCTCGCGCTGCTCGCTTGTCAAAGGTTCATAGCCATAGGAGGAATCCGCATAATACGCATTGTTTAACTCTTCCAAAAGCTCATTATAGTCCTTGACAAAATTCTTGACCATATCATAGACACCCTCGGTGTCCTTGGTGACATTGACCGAAATCTCTTCCTCACCCGTCACGTCGTTTAACTGGAGGCTTAAACCGTTGGCAATCACCTCGTTACTGCTGTTGACCATCTTCGCACCGTTCAGGTAGATGATGCTGTCGGACGCTTTCCTCAACGTGATGCCTTCCGCGACCTCGCCATACTCAAGTGAGCCGTCGCTGTTCTTTTTGTACGTTATCTTTCCGAGGCCGAGTGCTTTTAAGGCTTCCCCCTCCTCGCCTTTTGCTGATTTCGAAGTGATGCTGAAGGCATTCTCCACGCCGCTGCCTTCCGCCGAGAGGAAAAACCGTTTCTGCGCCGTATCATAGTTTGCGGTCAGACCCGCATCACGGCAAGCCTGCAAAAAGTCATTTACCGTTGTTTCCTCCGTAACATTGAGGTCAATCTTCTTGTCGCCGGAAGCAATCGTGATTGTGGATTCCTCGCCCTTTTCCACGCTGATGCCCATCGCGGAAAGCTTTGTCGAGCCGGATACCGTCACCTTCTTGCCTGCTGCATCCTTCACGGAATCCAGAACGCTGCCCGTCACAAACTGCGCGCTTGCAAGCTGCTCCACACGGACTTTATGCGTGCCGTAAGCTGCCGTCCCGGATGCGGAGATGGTCGCCTTTACCTTCGTCTCGTCGGCGGAAGCCGCTTTCCTCGTCTGGTAACTTCCCTCCAGCCTCGTCTTTGAGAGCGACCCCTTGTAGAAATCATAGAGCTTTTTGTTTAAAGCCTGCCACTTCTCCGTCTTCCACTCATGCTTTGTGATCTTATTTTCAATCTTGGTCTTTTTCTGGCTCTGTGCCGCCATCAATTCCTTGATGATGCTTTCGGTATCAAGACCGGATACCAAACCTGACATTCTAATTGGCATAAATCCCTCTCATTCTGCCGCTTTTGCAGCTTTTGCCGGCATACACCTAACGGTGCTCATCCACGATGATACCCGCGAGCTCCCACATTTTTTCCACCATCTCCAGCGTCTCTTCCGGCGGGATCTCCCGGATCACCTCGTCCGTCTCCTTATCCAGTACCTTGATGGATATCCTCTTCGTCGCCTCATGGTAAGAAAATTCACATTTTGTACTGGCATGTTTCTGCTTCAGGCGGTTATTTGCCTGGTTTACGGCATTTTTCACACGATCCGCGTTCTTCTCAGAATCCTTCCCCTGATCCGCCGCTCCATTCCCGGTATCGCCTCCATTCATAACCGGAACCGTCTGGGGCTCCACTGCCGGAACCTTCTCCACATTTTTTGCCACTGGCTCTGTCTTTACCGTTTTTTCTATAGGCTGCTTTGATACCTCATACGAGGAAATGGAATTAATTGCTGAAATTGCCATAACTGCACCTCCCTGTGATTCTGTATTTGTTTCATTCCATCTTGCTTTGCCTTTTTTCCCATCTGGCATTTTGTTTTCTGCTTATTTATCGGCTTTTTCCCTTGAAATATTTAGCCTTTTTGATTTTTTTCTTGCGTCTGGCAATCTGGCTTCCCCCCACTCCTTAGAGCAATTGTTCTAACGCCTGCGCCGAAACTTCCTCGCCTGCTGCTTCACGGTTTGACTGCTGTATCTGCAGATACAGTTCCCGGCGGTAGATCGGAACACTCTTTGGTGCCTTTACGCCAACCTTCACCTGATCCCCCTTGATTTCCAATATTGTTATCTCGATATCATTCCCAAGCATAATGGATTCGTTTACTTTTCTTGAAAGGGCTAACATGTCTTCCCCTCCTTTTCCCGCTTTGCTTTGGCAAAACGCTCGTAAACAGGGTATTTTACGAGATAATCATGATTTTCCGCGATGATCTGGCATCCTTTCCTCGTATCCGCATTGATCACAATCGGCGCTTTCAGGTTCGCCGTCATCTTCTTCAGATCTTTCGGCACGGTCAGTGTGACAAAAATTACTTGGTTATCTGCCGTCAATTCCCCGATGCCGGAAAGCAGTTCATCCTCCACGACCGGGTTGTAATCTTCCTTCACCAGCAGCGGGTTAATGACCGGCAACGCCAAGCCCTCCTCATCCAGGCTCTGCAGCCAAGAGATCACCGGGCGTTCCCCGGATTCGTTGTTGTAAAGAATCGTATACCGCTTGCAGTTCTCGAATCCCATGATACCGTTCTCAAAGTCCAGAACTTTGTCCTCGGCAAGATCAATCTCACCAAAATGTTTTGTCTTTACGACCATATTGATACTCCTTTCCCCCATTGCCCCAACCCGTCCGGCAGCCTGTATTCCCAACCCGGGCACAGGCTGCCAGAAGGCAGATATGCTTTTATGATGGACTTATTTTATAAAAAGTCAAGCAACGTTGTCTGCATGGACTGCGCCGCCGCCGAAAGCGATGCATTGTAGATGGTCTGCATCGCACGGTAGTGGATGACCGTATCAACCATGTCAACATCC
>CAYMGZ010000362.1:0-3504 GCA_964390095.1 uncultured Lachnospiraceae bacterium
CAACTGCGCCGAGCACGGCCGCTCTGCGGCATCTACAGCTTCGTGCGAGTGCATACCCCTTTTAGGGGCTATATATTCGGCGATTTTTAATCATCGAATATATAATAGAAAAAATAAATTTCAAAAGCCTCCAAAACATTTCATTGTATCCGTCATTATTCGCAGTCAATTCGCAGTCAAAACATCCTCCTCATCCTCACACTTTCAGCTTTATTCCTAGCTTTTGCAGCAAAAGTCCCGGAGGGTGTAATGAAGTATATTGCTTCATTACACCCTCCGGGGATGATAAAAAAACGAACCAAAGCTTCGCAACAGGATGAAGCAGCACATAGAAAGAAAGGAGCCCGCCAGTGAAAAGCATACTGTTTGAACATAACCAAAAAGCCTACGTGGCAGCAGTGCAGATGATGGCGCAGACGGGTCGGGCGGCCATCATCCACCCGACCGGAACAGGCAAATCCTTTCTTGCATTTCAGCTTTGCGCGGATCATCCGGGATGTAAAATCTGCTTCCTTTCGCCGTCAGAATATATTTTTACAACACAGTTGGAAAAATGGTATGCGGCAGGTGGTGCAAAGCTGTGGAACGTGGAGTTTATCACGTATGCGCGGCTGATGCGGATGGACGGGGAGGCACTTGCAAAAATCCGGCCGGACTATATCATACTTGACGAATTCCACCGCCTAGGTGCAGCACAGTGGGGGAGCGGGGTGGAGCGCCTAAGAAAAATGTATATGGAAGCAAAAGTGCTTGGTCTTTCCGCAACGAACATCCGGTACTTGGACAACGGGCGGGATATGGCATGGGAACTTTTTGGCGGGAACGTTGCCTCGGAGCTGACCCTTGGGGCTGCCATCGCGTGCGGTATCCTGCCCGCGCCAAAGTATATACTCTCGGTCTATTCATACCAAAAAGAATTGCAGCGGTATGAAGCGCGGGTGCGTCAGGCACGGAACAAAGCGGTGCGTGACCGGGCGGAAAAAGAACTGGAAGCACTGCGGAGGGCGCTGGGGAAGGCGGACGGGCTACCGGAGATTTTTGCAAAGCACATGGTAACAGAAGCAGGCTCTGAAACATCCCGTTTCGGAAAATACATTGTATTCTGTGCAAATTATGAACATTTAACTGAAATGCGGGAGCTTGCCCCGGAATGGTTTGCAAAAGTGGACACTGCACCACATATTTATACGGCATATTCCGACGACCCTGCGGTTTCGGCGGAATTTGCGGCATTTAAGGCAGATACAAGCAAGCATTTAAAACTTTTATACTGCATTGACATGCTGAATGAAGGAATCCATGTGGACGGCGTGGATGGCGTGATTTTACTGCGGCCAACCGTGTCGCCAACAATTTACAAGCAACAGATTGGACGGGCTCTTGCGTCAGGAGGGAAAAAGTCAGCGGTAATCTTTGATATTGTAATGAACATTGAGAACCTTTGCAGTATCGGTGTGATGGAAGAAGAACTGCGCGAGGCAGTCTTTGCCTACCGCACAGGCGGCCGGGGAAGTGAAATCGTCAACGAGCATTTTCGGATCATAGATGAACTCGGAAACTGCAGAAAGCTGTTTGCACAGTTAAACGAGACCCTTGGCGCATCGTGGGATGCGATGTATGCGATGGCGAAGGAATATTATGAAGAGCATGGGAACCTGGAAGTACCTGTGCATTACGCAACATCCGATGGTTATTCGCTTGGGGCATGGATTTCAACGCAGAGGAAGGTTTACCGGAAAAAAACAGCAGGTGTCTTAAGCAGGGCGCAGGTGGAGCGTCTGGAAAAAATCGGGATGCGCTGGCAGGGCACATGGGAAGCGGCATGGGAGAGGAATTTTGCCGAGGCGGAAAAATATTTTAAAAAACACGGGAATCTGGATATTCCGGCAGACTATGTGACGGAGGATGGCTGCGGGCTCGGCAGATGGGTGCGCAGGCAGCGGGAGGTGTACCAAAAGCTTGCAAAACCAAGGCAATGTGGGGAGGATATTGCCGTCACCGGGGCAGCTGGAACAAACAAAAAAGCATCCGGAACAACCCCAAAATCTTCCGGGAAGAGGAAGACAAGCATCCATATGGAACGAGTGCAAAGGCTGACAGGGATTGGCATGGTCTGGGAAAATGCCGACCCGTGGGAGCAGAAATTTGAACTTGCAAAGCAGTATTACGAGGAGCACGGCGACCTTCGGATGCCAGCGGATTATGTCGTTGAAGGCGTATGGCTTGACCGTTGGCTGCGGGAGCAAAAAGCGCGGTTGGAGGAAGAAACCGATGCAGAAGAAAATGCCGTGGGCAATTCCCCGGACATTCGGAAACGGGAAGAAAAGAAAAATAGTCCGTCGGGGAAGGAAGCACCCAAAAAGCCCGGCAAATGCTTGACAGAGGAGCAAAAAAACAAACTCCTTTCCATCGGGATGAAACCGGGTGTATCGCAGGCGGAGCTTTCCTGGCGGGCGCAGTACGGGGAAGCAGAAGAATTCTACCGCAGGCATGGAAACCTTTCCATCCCAAAGCGTTACGCCACAGGCAACGGGAAAAACCTCGGCATCTGGTTACAGCACCAACGTGCGAACCGCAAGAACGGGCGGCTGGCAGGATGGCAGGTATCCCTCCTTGACGGAATCGGAATGGTATGGGAATTTCCGGACGCATGGGAAGTTGGCCTTGCACATGCGAAGGAATACGCACGGCAGATGGGGAATCTGGAAGTGCCGAACGCCTATGTCTGCGCGGATGGTTACCGGTTAGGAAAATGGATTTCGAACCAGCGTTTCGTATATGGGGGGTGTGCCGGGAAAGGGTTGGGGCAGGAAAAAATCCGCCAGTTGGAGGCGATTGGGATGGTATGGAGTGCGAGGCGGGGGAAGTGTGAAAGGGGCGAAAGCGTGGTGAAAAGTTTTGGGGTGTGACCCCTTTCACATGGAAGTTTCAAGAATGAACCCGTGTGGGGGTTCATTCTTGAAACTTCCGGTAGGTTGCAATGGCTGGCTTTGCACGAGGTTTTGTGGATTGTTTGTGCCGGGAGGCATGGATGACGCAGGAGGGCATGCCGCTCCGGCATGTTCGTAAGTGCGAAAAGGTTGGGGATGTTATTAGGAAGATTCCAAGGAAAAATTGTCGCTTTGCCGCATTTGGAATGGGAGTCGGTTATGCAGGAAAAGGATCCATGGGATTTGTATCAAGGCATTGCAGGATGGGTGCGGTGATTACAAGTCGGATGGAATGGCGAAGCATGGCCTTTTTTGGGGGAGAACTTCTCTAATGGTAACGAGGGTGAATAGTTTATCGGAGATGGATGTAGGGGGAGAAAATGATTTACGGATATTATAAATGATGTAAGCAGAAAAAAGAAAACAGTCAAGAGAATGGAAACTTTGTATAGACGTTTTGGAAAAAATTCTGTTCCATGTAAATGTCAACTTGCATACATCCTAACGCACCAGATGGAAAATTCAGGACAGTATTTGTTAAAACTTGGCGCATTCCTGCCATAAAGAAACTGTT
>CAYMGZ010000363.1:0-3490 GCA_964390095.1 uncultured Lachnospiraceae bacterium
AGGTTGAAAAATTTTATTAAAACAGCTATAATTAAAATATCGCAGTACATTTCCATGTGCCTTTGCCTTGGAGAATGTGCAAATGTTGACAAAGGAGTGACAAAACCATGCGTTTAATTACACGTTCTGATTTCGACGGCCTTGCGTGCGGTGCACTTTTAAAGGAGGCTGGCATTATTGATTCCTGGAAATTTGCCCACCCGAAGGACTTGCAGGATGGGCTTGTTGAAGTAAACGAAAATGACTGCCTCGCCAACGTCACGTTCGTTGAGGGCTGCGGGCTTTGGTTTGACCACCATTCGAGTGAGCACGAAAGGCTTTCGCTGGAAGGCAAATACAAGGGGGAGAGCCGCATCACTCCTTCGTGTGCGCGCATCATCTACGAATATTACGGCGGCAGGGAACGTTTCCCGCAGTTCGATGACATGATGGAAGCCGTTGACAAGGTGGATTCCGGGAATTTGACGATCGAGGAAGTCCAGAACCCGCAGGGCTGGATCCTGATCGGTTTCCTGATGGACCCGCGCACCGGCCTTGGGCGTTGGCGGCAGTTTACGATCTCAAATTACCAGCTGATGGAAAAATTGATTGATGCATGCCGTACAATGACGACCAGTGAGATTTTAGACCTCCCGGATGTCAGGGAACGCATCGAGGTTTATTTCGAGCAGACTGCAAAATTCACGGAGATGGTGCAAAAATATACGACCGTAAACGGCAACCTGATCATCTCCGACCTGCGCGGCGTTGACCCGATTTATTCCGGCAACCGTTTCATGATTTACAGCATGTACCCGGAACAAAATATTTCCGCATGGATTGTCAGCGGGCGCGGCGGACACGGGTGCAGCGCGGCGGTAGGCTATAGCATCCTAAATAAAACAGCGACGCTCGATGTCGGCGCGCTGATGTTAAAATACGGCGGCGGCGGGCATAAGAAGGTCGGCACCTGCCAATTCTCCGACGAGAATATGGAAACCGGACTGCCAAAGATGCTCGCAGAACTGACGGCAATGAGCAATTCCTGACCGCCATACGGCACATCCCACACAGGCACACAAAGTTTATCAATATAATCCCCCTACAGGGGAAAAGCCTAAAAAACTGCCGCAAAGTCCGGCTTGGATTCCAAAAATCCCCAAATTCGGTCATTTGCGGCAGTTTTTTTCACTTTTTCCCACATGCAGAAGAAATGACAGCAGATGGGATAAGGCATGACTTTGCAGCTATCGCCTTTTCTAAACGGGCAAAAAGAATGACAAAGATCATTTGGCATCACCCAAATGTTTCCGGAAAAACTCCAAAAACCCATCCTCCACTGCCACTTGGTCAAGTTCCCCATCCCCAAGGTCATAATAATATTTCCCCGTCCGAAGATCAACGGAAATACTGTCAAGCGGGAAACCCTTCTTCCTCTTTTCGTGCGATACCGAAACAAGCAAGAACGGTTCGCTTGCCATGTTCTCCTCCATCGCCCCATACACAAGCCCCTCCCCCATGACAAGGCAGATTGCATTGCGGTAACGCGCTGTCAGGTTACCGTACTTTTTTGCCAAAGAAGAATAATGTGCCAACATTTCCTCATCCGTCAGGTACTTCCCACCAACCATCCGCACATGCACGCCCGGCTGCTCGCATTCCGGCACGCCATCCAAATACAGCCCGGAATCACAAGAAAATACGGGAATCCGGAACACGTCATAATAAGCAAGCGCTTTCTTTCTTGCATTTTCAAGCGGTGTTTCCCCGTCTTCCACAACTTCAGGCACTTCTCCCCCCATATCCTTTAATCCGACCAACTCCACATCAAACCCTGAAAGCCTTCTCGCCATTGCCTCAAGTTTAGCCGGGTTCCCGGTTCCGTACAATAGCTTCATGGATTCCCTCACCTTCCTGTTCTTAAATATTGTGCCATGTACCATTTCCGGCACAAGCTGCCGTTCCACCTGCCATATGGAATTTTTAATGTGCGCCACACGAAATTGCCAGACCTTTCCCCATGAACCAAACATCCCCTGACAAACACCCCTCCGGCTCAAAAACTGCCGCAGAAAAATCTGCGGCAGTTCCATATGGTCACCATATCATATCGGATGGATCATCCTTCTTCCCCGGTATCCCCCATCTGGTCACAAAAATCTTCCAGGGAATTCTGCACTTCCTCCAAGGCATCCCGCACGTCTTCCACGCTCTCCGTCAAAGTCGTCTCCACCTCATCGACCATGCGATCCACAAGCTCGTTTGCATCCTCTTCCTCCCCGAGGGCATCCTGCAAGGTTGCCCGCAGTTTGTCAATAAAATCTGCGGCACTGAACTTCTCAATCTGCGCACAAGCCTCCGTCACCTCGTCCATTTTCTTACAGATTTCCCCAAACATTTCCGCTCCGTCCGCCGCCATACTGCCCTTTTGCTCCTGTACACGCGGCAGCACGGACATCCCGTGCTTTTTCATTAACTGCTCCGTACTGTACCAGTTATTTTTCGGGAAACCGTCCTCAAAGACAAGGTTGTGGCGCTGCGGCCTCTCACCCTCAAACGGATCCGGGTTGTCCGCAAAATGCGCATACGCCGAAACATCCTTCGCCGCCATCACCGTCATATACGCCTTCTGCGCAACAAAGCGCAGCTGCGTATACTCATTGTCAAGCGTCTTAAACGGGATTTCATAAAGCTCCCAGCCATTCAGTTTTTTCAGCGGGCGGATAAAATTGCGGTTTAAGTTGTAGGTATAGCGCCGCTCAAAATCATTGTTTAGGACCACTTCAAACCGGCATACCTCGTCACTGCGGTCATTCTCGCCGCCGTTGAGCCAAAATGTGAAACTGCATTCGGTCTGTTTTGGCAAAATCAGGGTTTCGGAGACAATCTCCGTCCAATGCTTCCAGTCCCAGTCCCCGATCATGTAAGCTTCCGCAAGCTCCCCATCCGGTCCTTCCATAAAGGAACGGTTGCCGACATTGCTGTTGCAGTCGCGGTTGAAGACCCATTCACGCGCATTGAAATAAAGCTTCACAACCTTCTTCTCTTCCTGCTTGTTTCCTGCCTCTATATTATTGATATTATCCATCTCGATTCCCTCCGATTTATGTACGGTATCGGACATATCCAGACGAATCGCAAAGTCGTTCACATAACATGCCCGACCCTTTTTCACCAGCCCGGCCGCCCTCTTTGGGTAGGTCGAACCAACTTCCTCCCCATCCGGCCCTATGACGCGGATGGTCTGTTTTTCTACACAAACACTGTTTTTTTCCATGGGTGCCCTCCCCGGTTTGCTTTGATAAATTACAAAAATTTCCATATGCTGTTTTTTGTTATGGGTGCCGTCCCCTTCTTTATTGTAATACAAGTGGGAACGTGTTGTCAATGTAAAATTTGATAACTGTTTGGATTTTAAGTCCATGCATTTTCTGTCATTTTGTCGCTTTTTTGCAGTGGGGCTTGGTAAAGTTTATTCAACTTGTCCAAATTAAGTCTTGCTTTTTCCTGG
>CAYMGZ010000364.1:0-3484 GCA_964390095.1 uncultured Lachnospiraceae bacterium
AAGTAACCTGCGACCTTTACGGCATGAATTCCGTGGATATGGTAAAGGAAAACACCCGCATTGCATCCGAAGCCGAGCCGGGGCATTTGACAGGGGAAGACTTAAAAGTTGTCGAACAGATCAAACAGATCATCCGCGAGCGGGAAAAGGTGGGCTGCACGGGCTGCAGATACTGTATGCCTTGCCCCAAAGGGGTGGATATCCCGGGCAATTTTTATTATTACAATCTAATGTACATGGAAAAAAAGTCTTCCGCGCGCTTTGAGTTTGCCCAGAATATGGGGCTGCGGCAGGAACCTGGTTTTGCGTCACAGTGCATCGGCTGCGGTAAATGTGAAAAACACTGCCCACAGCATATCAATATCCGTGAAAAACTAAAGGAAGCGGATCATGCACTCAGGCCCCTGCCTTATAAAATCGGCATCCATGCCGCGCGGAAAATTATGATTCACTAAGTGATGGAACTAAAGCTTTCTTTCGCCCCCAGATACGACTTTGCAACAGCCACCCCCTGCCGATGCAAAACAATTTTTTCAAGTGTAAGGTTTGGACTGACATGATAATACCTCAACAAGTTGATCCCCTTCCTGCACGCAACCACGCACCTATACTGCTTGACATTGCTATACGCTTCCTCCGTACACTGGCTGCATGTCGGGTAGAATACATTCAAATCCTTTACCGTTTCAAATATTATCTCCTCGCCGCCGTTCATGCTCACCCCGCCAAGCATTGACGGCTTCGCAGTCGTGGGGCAGGACGGCGCAAAGCTTAACTCAAGCTCATAAGCCCCGGTGTCCTTTGCCTCAAAAAGATATTCAAGATAAGGTTGATCGGTCTTTCCCCGAAAATCAGCCGCCGCTGGATAAACCTTCATGGCGCTGCCCGACCTGCCATATGGCTTGAGAAGTTTTCGGCGTTAACCGTTATCTCAACCTGCGACCCGCTTCCCGAAACGGTAATGCGGGCACTGTCTTTGCCGACAAATTTGCTCCTGTCAATGAAATTGGAATTTTTATTGCACTTTTATATGAAAGGGTGTTGTACTATGAAAAACCTCTATGACCCTATTTCGCAACCGTATATATTTTTTAGGAACATCACGAAAACCGAAAAATCTCTGCCGCTTACATATTATCACCGCCACAACGCCTTTGAAATATACCTTTTCTTAAGCGGAAGCAGGAGAGTCTGCGTCGAAAATGCTGCGTATGTATGCAGGCCGGGGGATTTGTTCATAATACGCCCCGAAACATTCCATGCCGGGCTTTGCGATGAAACCTGTGAATATGACCGCATTATCATGAATATAAAGCCGGAGTTTATCAGGAAAATCTGCCAGATGGGTGCAGACATTGGCGGCTGCTTTGACCTTGAGGGCGAAAGTCCAATCCGTCGGACGCACCTTTGCTGTCATGAAAGAAAAACCGCCATTGAACTTATTAAAAAATATGGCGAAGCCCAAAAAAGCGGCGACGATATGGGCACTCTTTTGTGTGACACCTATATGCTCCAGTTTTTAATATTCGTCAATTGTTGGTTTAAAAGGGAGGACGATTTTACAAAAGATGACAACGTGATGCCGAAACTGATCAGCAATGTCATGGATTATATAAACGGGCATATCGCGGAAGAAATCACGATGGAACGCCTTTCAAGAAATTTTTATTTTAACAGCAGATATCTCAGTAAGCTGTTTAGGGAATATACGGGTATTACGATAAGGACGTATATTATTGAAAAAAGAGTCGCCCTCGCGAAGCGGCTGCTTAACGAGGGCTGTAACGTATCGGAAGCTTGCTGCCAATCGGGATTCAACGATTATGCGAATTTTTTGAGGAGTTTCAAAAAATATACCGGGATCTCGCCGGGGCGGTTCCGGCGGGGGAAATAAATGTGGCGGTTTTATTTCCCCCATCATCGCTTTGGTATCAGGAGGAATACCCTGCAAAACCTTGCGGCGCTTTCCTCAACAATCAGATGGGTGTATTTAAGGCGTTGTGGCAACCATACTGTAAAAATTGCGGCATGCAATAAAATAGGGGGTGATCAGATTTCCATCCACTGACAATCATGCTTTTTAAAGAAATCCACCCTCGGTTCCAGATACTTCAATTTATGCCCCTCCATGTCTGCAATATAAAAGGAAACCGGCTTCAATATATTACTCCAATCCCACAACTCTTCTCCCAAATTCAAATATTCCCGGAACATTTCACACCCTTCTGGTGCAATTGGGTGAATTAAAATCGCCATAACCTTGCAGGCATAAAAACAATCAACAACAAGCTGTTTTCGGAATTTTGCATTATCCGTGGCATCTGCAATCTTTACATTGTTTACCCAATGCTTATTTACCCCCCGGATAAAGTCATCTAAAACGTAAGAGATCCGATGAAACTCATGGTTATACATATAACGTTCATAATCAAGGACAGCCTTCTCTGTCATCCGCCTTATTCCTTCATCCACCTCGCCCTCTGGAATTTTCCCCCCACAATTATTCTGAATCGCATAAAAACAGGTTCGGATTAGCCGGTTAAACACATTGGTGATTAAATTGCCATCCTTCAGAACCATATCCACGCCAACCCGGTCCTCCTCTTTCATAAATACCTGCGGTTTAAAACCTACACTTTTGGATGACAGGCCCAAACTCATAAAATGCATGCGCAACTGATCCTTGGTGTAATATTGAAGCAATTCATCTGCCATAGGGGGCTTACATTCGGAACTGCTACTCGCTTTTGTGTCCATATACAATAAATGCCTGTTAGCTATGATATGTGATAAGTGTATTTTCCCCATGTCCGGCACTTCCCCTTTGGGAACCTGTAATCCTGTAAATAAACCTGTCTGGGCGATGGCATAAAAATAAATGTTATCTTCTCCAATAAACTGATAAACTTCCGACTCCTCATCATACCACCACCTCGATAAGTCGTCTTCTTTCCCCTGCTCTTTTAAATAGGCATAAGTAAAAGAAATCGGTGCCCACAGCGACTCTGGCCATACCCAAAAGGTGAGGTCTTTTAATCCCTCACACTCCGGGAATGGCACACCCCATTCCACATTACCGGACAGGCGGAAGGGAACCAATGTCTTCCCGGAAGTATAATGGATGTTGCCGGCTTCCAATATTTTTTTAGCTTTGTCGCGGTCATCCAGATTTTCAAATTCAAACACAACGGATGGTTTCTTTTCCTCATTGGTTAATTTATGAGGGGGCAGCTTTGCTGCCAATCCTGTCAGATCACCAATATATTTTTTGGGTACATATAATAAGGGTTTTTTCAGGAATTCTTCCACGGTTTCTAACTGATACTTACGCGTATTTGTATTTTTCCTTAAAAAATCATTGTATTCCTTTATCGCATCAATGCAATATTCCAAATCAAAATACCAGTTTTCTACATCTTTCAGGACAGGCTTTTTGTCTGATAAGCAACTGACGGGATCAATAAGTTCCGAAGGCAAAAACTGA